>JAJYSQ010000055.1 GCA_021793495.1 Actinomycetes bacterium | reverse complement strand
GGTGAAGATGCCCCCGCCCACCCGCATGAACATGGCGAGCATCGCCGCCCCGAACCCGAACCCCTCGAGCACCTTCGGCGCCTGGTCGCGGAAGATCAGGACGACGAGTGCGGCACCGAACAACCCGAGGCCCACGGTGAACATCCCGGCGACCCCGCCGGTGCGGAAGGCGATGCGCATCGCCCGGCGGGCTCCGGACTCGTTGGCTGCCGCGGCCACCCGCACGTTCCCCCGTACGGCCAGCCACATGCCGGTGTAGCCGGTGACCGCGGAGAAGGTCGCCCCGACCAGGAAGAAGAGCGAGCGCCCGACCCGCTCGCCGGTCGAGCTCGCCGGCAGGATGAACAGCAGGAAGAAGACAACGACGGCGAAGACCGACAGCGTGCGGAACTGCCGGCTCAGGTACGCCGAGGCACCCTCCTGGATCGCCGCGGCGATCGACCGCATCTGGGCGGTGCCCTCTCCGGCGGCCAGCACCTCGCGCACCAGGTACCCGGCGACCCCGAGCGCCAGGACCGCGATGACGGCGACGGCGACGACCAGGCCGTAGTCACCTCCGCCGAGCGGAACAACCCCTCCGGAAGCGGCGACGACCAACCCGGGCATACGTCCTCCTCGACGGCCGACAGGTAACCCGCACGGGCTCCCGCGCGAGGTGCCGCGCCCCCGGAAGCGGCTCCTCGTGGCGGGGAACCTTGCGCGGCGACGACGGCGTCAGGATCGACATGGTGGCCCGCCCAGGGCCGGATCGATCGCGCGGAGTATATGCACCGACGAGGTTCGGGACCAACCGTGACCGGCTCGGCACGGGGCGCGACTTGATGTGTCCACAAGCACGATCCCGCTGGTCGGGGGCGGGTGCGGGGGCGGGTGCGGTGGCGATCAGGAGCCGGCGAGCGCTCCTTCTACGGTCGAGTGGATCGGGAAGACCTTGGTCAGTCCGGTGATCTGGAACACCTTCAGGGTGCGTTCCCGCGTGCAGACGAGGGCAAGGCTGCCGTCATGCGCCCGGAGGCGCTTCAAGCCCCCGACCAGGACCCCGAGCCCGGTCGAGTCCAGGAACTCCACGCCCTGCATGTCGACCACGACGTGGTAACGACCAGCCGCGACCAGGTCGATCAGCTCCTCGCGCAGCTTGGGCGCGGTGTACACGTCGATCTCGCCGCCGACCTCCACCACGGTGTGCTCCCCAACGTCGCGGGTGGACAGTGTGAGCTCCACGGATCCTCCTCCTGCGTCCCCCGTCGTCCCATCCGACCGACCGGTCCGGTACCAGCGCGGCACCCGTGCCACGATTGAACCATCCCCGAGCGACGCCCGACGGGACCTGTGTTCAGAACTCTGTCCAGGGCTCTGTCCAGGGCTCTGTCCAGGGCCCGGTTCGGGGCCCGGTTCGGGGCCCGCAGTGGCTACGATTCGATCCCTTGCTCTCTCGCGACCTGCCACCATCATGCGGGACCCGCTCGGGCCCGGCCGAGAACCGGCCCCAGGCGCCTCAGAGCCCCCGGCAGCTCGACCCCCACCAGAACCTGAGCGGACGGACCGGGCAGCACCAGGCACTCGAGCAGCTGCGCGCCGTTGGCCCGGCTCACCGCCCCGGCTCGGGCGCAGACCACAGCCGGGCCGGCATCGAGCACCGCTGCGGCGCTGAGAGCCGCCAGGTCCGCGGCACTCGCCGCCCGGACCCGGTCCACGAGCACCACGGCCATCCCCAACCCGGCGACACCGACGAACAGCACAGCGGTGGCGAACGCGAGGACCCAGAGGCTTGCCGAACCACGGTCCCCACAGGCTCGGTGCGCTCCACACCCGTGGCCGAGCCCGAGACAGGGGCCGAGCCCGAGACCTGCGGTCCGGGCCGCCATCACCGGAGCTGTTCCGGGGTCATCGGGCCCGGCTCCACACCGGACGTCGGCGCGCCCAGGCCTACCGGCTCCCGCTGGGTGACCGCTGTGGCCGTGAGGGCCAGCACCGGCAGCCACCCTCCGATGCGCCCCGCGGCCCGAACCCGAGCCGACACCTGGACCCGGAGCAAGGCGTCGGCACCTGGGCCTTCCTGCTCGACAGCGATCGCCGCGCCCGGAGGACCTGCTCGGGCAACGAGCTGGCGCACCTGCGCCGGGTCATCGCCCCGGGCGACGGCCCGGGCGGCCAGCCGGGCGGCATCGACCACGGCCAGCTGGGCGCTCGCCACCGTGACGCCCCACAGCACGGCGGCGAACACCAGCAGGATGACCGGCAGGACCAGGGCGGTCTCTGCGGTGACCATGCCACGGTCGTCGCCGAACCACCGGGTGCGCGGCGTGGACGTCTGCCTCACCGTGGTGGTCACGGCACGGCCTGAAGTGCCCGTTGGACGATGTCCGTCAGCATGCCTGCCACGGTGTCGCTGCTGACCACCTTGTACAGCACGCCCGCGAACGCGCAGGCCGCCAGGGTGCCCACGGCGTACTCAGCAGATGTCATGCCGGACTCCTCACGGGACCCGCGACCGAGAGTGCGACGCAGGCGGGCGGACACGGCGGTGCCTCGGCGAGGGTGCGTCATGGCACCGGGGCAGGTCGGGTGGGTCGTCGGATGGATCATGGGTTCTCCTGGGGTCCGGGACCGCTGTCGGTGCGGTGTCGCGAGCGGTCCGACTTCGCCCACGGTGACCCCGCCGGACCCCTCGTGGTCCCCCGCGTGCGGCATGTGGGGACAGGGTCGGGCGAGACATCCGGATGTGCACGGCCTTCACCCGGGGGCTCACCCCGGTACTCCCCCGATGCCGGCCTGAGCCAGGTCCACGACGACCGGGACCACTCCCAGGAGCACGAAGGCCGGCAGGAAGCACAGGACCAGAGGCCCGACCATGGCCACCCCGGCACGGCGGGCGGCCGAGGACAGTGCGTCATGCCGCGAGGAACGCGCCTGTTGCGCCGACCACCGCAGCGGCAGCACCGGGGAGCCGCCCGAGACGTGGGCCGCAGACATGGCTCGGGCCAACGCGGCCAGGTCGGGATCGTCGGCCAGCTGGTTCCACGTGTCCACCGGGTCTGAACCAAGGCTGATGGTGGTGGCTACCGCAGCAAGAGTCTCCCCGAGCCCCCGACCGGCCACCCGTGCGACGACCGCCAGTGCGGCCACCGGGTCGGCTCCGGCCTCGATGCAGCCGGCAAGCAGGTCGATCGTCAGCGGCAGGTGGACCGGAGGCGGGCGGCGAGCAGCCGCACCCGTCGATTGCCGCTGCCGTCGCCACCCGAGCAGCGCGAGCGTCACCAGCACGCCGACCACCAGCCCCGCCAGACCCGGGAGCGTCACCAGCCCGATCGTGACGGCCACCGCGGCCAGCACGACGCCCCGACCTCGATGGCTCGCCGCCGAAGGCTTGGGGTACCCACGCCCAGGGTGGCGATCGCCCCGCCCACCGGTCGGCGACATCGGCTCCACCGGTGGCCTTCCGGCGGCACGACGTCCCCCGGAGGGCACGCGCCGCCCCATCGTCACCACGAGGCCGCTCAGCAGGAGCAGGAGGCCGGCGACCGGTCCACCGGGAAGGGCACTCACCGAGCCAGCCGTCCCACACGGCTGACCAGCGCCTCGGTCCAGGCATACCCGGACCAAGCCAGCACGAGCGCCGCCAGCGCCGCGCCCTGGCCGAACCCGGAGTGCAGCAGCAGGTCCAGCGGCTCGGCACCGAGCATCTGGCCCAGGACGAGTCCGCCCAACGGCAGGACCGCCAGCAGGCGGGCGCTCGCACGGGGGCCGGACAGCTCGACGTCGACCTCCGCCAAGGCCGCAGCCGAGGCGGCCACCGCGGTGGCCGCGCCCTCGACGGCCACCGACAGGTGGGCACCGGTCTCGCGGGAGACCTGCCAGCACGCTGCGAGAGCGGCGAGCCCCTCGTAGCCCGGCTGGTCACCCGCGGAGTACAGCGCCGGGCATGGATCCCCGCCCGCCATCACGGTCAGGGTCGCCGGGTCGAGCGGCGGGATGCGACGTGCCACCTCTGCCAGAGCAGCCCCCGGACCGGCCCCGCTGCGCAGCATCGAGGCCAGCACACGCAGCCCGACGACCGTCTCGGCCCGGCGTCGTGCCAGCAGGAGCTGCCGGTTCCGGCGGTGCAGCCGGTGCAGCACCAGGGCGCCCGCGGCTGGGGCGAGCACGACCGGGACCGCCGAGCGAGTGAGCCCGCCCATCGCCGGGGCGACCACCAGCACCAGCCCCAGCACGATCGCCGTCGCTCGTCGGCCAGGCACGTCGGCGAGCCTCGCCCAGACGTGCGCCGCCCCCGGTGCGGATCGCACCGGGTCGGCCACGGCAGCCCGCTCCGCCGGAGCGTCCACGATCGGGCGCGGCACGCCGAGCAGGACCCCGGCAGCCGCGGCGAGCAGCACGACGGTGATCACTGGCGCTCGGCGAGCAGGTGCTCGAGCCTGAGCAGCCCCGGCCCGGGCCGGGGCTCACCGTCTGGTCCCACGTCG
The DNA here is from genome assembly GCA_021793495.1 of Actinomycetes bacterium. Taxonomy (GTDB): domain Bacteria; phylum Actinomycetota; class Actinomycetes; order JAJYSQ01; family JAJYSQ01; genus JAJYSQ01. Next base: position 3,427 of record JAJYSQ010000055.1, on the reverse strand, counting down.
AGCGCGACGGTGACCGTCAGGCGCCCGTCGGCACCCCGGCCCGTCACACCCAGCGCCTGCAGCCGCCGTGGACCGGCCGGGGACCGAGCGAGGTGCACGACCACGTCGACACCGGCACTGGCCTGGCTGGCCAAGGAGAGCGGATCGAGGCCCGCCATCGCCCCCAACGCCTCGAGCCGGGCAGCGACATCGACGACCTCGTTGGCGTGCAGCGTGGCCGCACCGCCGTCATGGCCAGTGTTCAACGCGGCCAGCAGGTCAGCGACCTCGGCTCCGCGGACCTCACCGACCACGAGGCGGTCCGGTCGCATCCGCAACGCCTGCCGGACCAGGTCCCGTAGCGTGATCGCCCCTTGTCCTTCCACGTTGGGCGGCCGAGCCTCCAGCCGGATCACGTGGGGGTGGGCCGGGGCGAGCTCACCGGACTCCTCGATGATGATGATGCGTTCCACGGGGTCGACCAGTCCGAGCACGGTCGCGAGCACCGTGGTCTTGCCGGTGCCGGTTCCGCCGGTCACCAGCAGGGATCGGCGGGAGGCCACCACCGCGGACACGGTCGCCGCCAGGCTGACCGACAGCGTGCCGGCCCGCACGAGCTGGTCCAGGGTGAAGGGTCGGCGTCTGCGCACCCGCAAGGACAGACAGGTCCCCGCAGGGCTGATCGGCGGAACAACGGCATGCAGGCGTACCCCTCCCGGCAGCCGTGCGTCCACGAAGGGACTGGCCAGGTCCAGACGCCGACCTGCAGCCAGTGCCAGCCGCTGGGCCAGGCTGTGGATGGCTGCTTCGTCGGCGAAGGTGACGGGCGCAAGACGCAGCCCCTCACCCCGGTCCACCCAGACCTCGCTCGGACCGTTGACCAGGATGTCGGTGACCGTCTCGTCAGCCAGCAACGGTTGGAGCGGCCCGACGCCCACCAGCTCGGCCCGCATCGCGGCCACCAGGTCGAGGATGGCGGCGGACCCCAGCACCGATCCTTCGGCGCGCAGCGCGGCAGCCACTCGCGACGCGGTAGGCGGTCGCTGCCCGTCGGCGAGGTACTGGCGCACTCGGCCGAGCAGCATCGGGTCCACCGGACGGCACGGCAGCTCCGGGTTCACCCCGCCCGGCACTGCTCGTCCACCGTGTCGAGGATGGCGGCGGCAGCCCGGGCCAGCGGGCCGAGCCGACGACGAGCCGGCGGGTCCCCGCGGTCGAGGGCAGCGCCCAGCCCCGGCTCAGCCCTCATGGACACCATCAGCGACAGGTCGAGGCTCTCGGCGATGTGGGACGCGGCCAGTCCAGCCGGGGCCGGGCCCCGGACGACCACCCGAAGGTCGCGCGCATCGGGTGCCAATGACGCCGCCACCCGAGCAGACGAGGCGACCGACCGCACGTCGGCCGGGACCACCAGGAGCACGAGGCTGGATCGTCGTACCGCCCATCGGGCTGCCCCATCGACGTGCCTCGGAAGGTCGAGGACGACCAGGTCGGATGCTCGACAAGCAGCATCGAGCACCGAGCGCATCGCTGCCTCAGGCACCTCGAGCAGGTCTCCGCGGTCCCAGGAGAGCACCGTGGTGCCCGTCAACCCGGGCACCTCGAGCAGCGCCGTGGTCAGCTCGACACCGCGCAACCGACCCGATGCCTCGGCCAGATCAGGCCATCGGGCACCCGGACAGTCCTCGCTGCCCAGGGCGAGGTCGATCCCACCGCCGAGGGGGTCGGCGTCGATCAGCACGGACCGACACCCCCGTCGGCTCGCAGTGATCGCCAAGGCCACGGCCAGGCTGGTGGCTCCGGCCCCACCGCGGCCTCCGAGCACCCCGACGACCGGAGCCTCGGCCCGCCCGTCGGCCCGGCTCGCCAGCAGGTCGATCAGCCACCCCTCCGCTTGCGGGAGAAACACCACGTGCGCCGCCCCCAGGCTCACCGCGTGCCGCCACACGTCGGCGTCAGGGCCGAGACCGCCCTGGATGTCGCCTGCCGATGGGTCCCCGCCGGTTTGACCTGAGGAGCTGACGACGACCACCACGGGCGGCTCTCCACGGTTCGCCGTCACCCCTGCGCTGCGCACCCCTGCACCCGGCGTCCGGCGCGCCTGCGTCGTCGCGTGCAGGCGCGCGGACGAAGCCAGGCGGGCGACCGGTCCCGCCTGGTCGTTGCCGACCAGGACCAGGTCAGCCCGGTCCCAGCTGCGCAGGGCCGCTCCCGGGTCGGCGACGACCTCCGGCTCGACCCCGGCGGCGGCGGCAAGCCGGAGCAGGTCCTCCAGCAGGTCGAGGTCGGCGGTGAGGACGAGCGGCCGGAGCAGGGTGTGCCCGGGGGTGGGAGAAGTCCATGCCGTCATGTGCAGGACTCTGGTCGCCAGCCAGACATCGGCGTGTCGCAACTCGCGGGCTGGGGACTCGTCGCGGCATCGGCGCCGGCTGTGTACGACCACCGCGGGCTCGCGGTCCGGGGCAGACATACGACAGCCCCCGCTGGGGGGGAGAGCGGGGGCTGTCACGGGTGCCGGTCTGGGGGGGTAGACCGGGCCCGCAGAGCGGGCAAGCCCGCGCATCCATGGTGTACCTGGCCAGGGGACCCTGCAAACACGACACAGCAATCCTGACCAATTCTTAACGACCCCTTAGGGTCGTCGCCCGCGGGCTGTCGCGCTCCAGTGCACCCGGCCGCCGCCGTGGCATGCTCGCCTCGTGGACAGCCCGCGCATCGCCGCGTTCTTCGACCTGGACAAGACGATCATCGCCCGGTCCAGCACGCTGGCGTTCAGCCGACCGTTCTACCGTGGCGGGCTGCTCAGCCGCTCCGCCCTGCTGAAGAGCGCCTATGCGCAGTTCGTCTACCTGTTCGGCGGGGCCGACCACGATCGCATGGAGCAGCTGCGGGTCTCGCTGTCCAGCCTGGTCAAGGACTGGGACGTCGCTCAGGTACGACAGATCGTGGCCGAGGCCTTGCACGAGCTCATCGACCCGTTGGTGTACGACGAGGCGGTCGCCCTCATCGAGGAGCACCACGCCGCCGGGCACCACGTGGTCATCGTCTCCACCTCCGGGGTCGAGGTGGTGGACCCGATCGGGCGGATGCTCGGCGCCGACGAGATCGTGGCGACCCGGATGGCTGTGGCCGACGGGCGGTACACCGGGGAGATCGACTTCTATGCGTACGGCCAGGGCAAGGCGGACGCGGTGACGCGGCTGGCCGCCCAGCACGGGTACGTCCTGGCGGACTGCTTCGGTTACAGCGACTCCGTCACCGACCTGCCGATGCTGGAAGCGGTCGGGCATCCGTATGCGGTGAACCCGGATCGCGCGCTGCGACGCGAGGCCGCATCTCGTGGCTGGCCGGTGCTGGACTTCTCGCGCCCGGTGCGCATCCGTTCACGGGTCCCGGGGATGAGGTCGCGCCCGGTGCTGACCACCCTGCAACTGGATGCTGCGGCCCG
>JAJYSQ010000054.1 GCA_021793495.1 Actinomycetes bacterium | reverse complement strand
GCGTCCGCCGTCGCAGATCGCGTCGATGGGGTACCCGGCGACCAGGTCGGAACCGTCGTGGCGCAGCCGACGCAGCCCGCCGCCCACCTGGACCACCACCGCCTCGTACCCGCTGGCGCGCACCAGGTGCTGCTCGCCGCTGGGCGGCGGCCACGGTTGCCCGGGCGGGGCCGGGCCGGAGCGCTCGGTGGTCACGGACCGACCTGCCGACCGGGACGCAGCGGCCAGACCAGGGCGAGCTCGACCAGCGAGAGGCCGAGCAGCACCGTCCACGGCACGGTGAACCCGCCGGTGACGTCACGCAGGTACCCCACGACGGCCGGTCCGATGGCGGCCACCGAGTAGGAGACCAGGAAGGCCATCGCGGTCAGCCGCGCCGAGGTGGCCGGGTCGCGGGCGTAGTCGACCAGGTACACCAGGGCGATCGAGAAGGCCGCGCCCTGGCCGAGGCCCAGCAGGGTGACCCACACCCAGGGTGCGGCCATCGGAACCAGGGTGATCGCCGCGAGGGCGATCACCGAGGCGAGGACGAACCCGGCCAACAGCACTCGACGGTCACGCACCCGGTCGCTGAACGCGGGTCCTGCGCTGCCTGACACGATCTGCGCCAGGGTGTAGACGGCCAGCAGCAGTCCGGCGCGCCCGGCGCTGAAGCCGTGAGCCTCGTAGCTCGCGGGCAACCAGGACAGCTGGCTGTAGAACTCCCAGGACTGTACGGCCAGGTAGACCGCGAGCAGCCAGGCGGTCGCCGAGCGCCACGGCAGCCGCGGTGACGGGACCCGGGCCCTCTCGCGAGGCGAACGCTGCGCCGCCCGGGCGGCCACCAGGACCCACAGCACGAGGCTGGCCAGCCCGAGCACCGCCCATACGGCCAACGAGGCCGGCCAGGAGCCCGTCAGCCGGGCCAGCGGCACAGCCAGCGCGGAGGCTCCCGCGGCCCCGGCCATCATCGCGAACATGTACATCCCGGTGATGACGCCGGAACGGGCGGCGAAGAACTCCTTGACCAGGCCGGGCAGCAAGGTGCCGATGATCGCGATGCCGACCCCGGCGACCAGCGTGCCGAGGTAGAGCAGGCCGACCTGTGCCGAGCCCCACCGGATCGCGAGGCCAGCGACGAGCGCGACCAGCGCGATGGTGATCGTCTGCTCCCGCCCGAGCCGGTGGGCCAGGCGTTGGCCGACGGGGGCAAACACCCCCATGCACAGCACCGGAAGCGCGGTGAGCCCCCCGGCGGCTGCACCGGACAGGTGCAGGTCGGTCTCGATCACCGGGATGAGCGGGGGGATGGAGGCGATGCCGGCACGGAGGTTCAACGCGATCAGGAAGACGGCAGCCAGCAGCAGGCCCCCCGGTGCCGGGCGGGTCATCCGGCGGGTCACGGGCGCGGGGATCGAGCGGATCGGCTGGGTCGTCATGGGCTGGGCAGCAGTGTTCCTGCCCGAGGCGCCTGCCGGCAATTCGGCCCGTCGATCCGCTCGTCGCCGGCCGGGGCTGGCCGCGGCGCCTCGTCCCCGGCCGGTGGCTACTCCTCGACCCACGTCGGGGCGGCTGCCGCCAGGGCGTCCAGCGCCGCGGTGAAGCACTCGGCGGGTGGGTTGACCAGCCCCGCGCCGACCTGGCCGGTCCCGGCCACCTTGCCAGCGATACCGGTGTTGATCTGCGGCAGGATCCGGGAACGGACCACCCGGGTCACGTCGATGCCGGTCGGGGTGCCCCGGAAGTCCAGCACCGGGATCTGGTAGGCCGGGTTCTCGGTCACCGTGATCTCGTACATCCGCTCGGTCGCCCCGATGGCGTCGGACACCGAGCCGCCGACCAGCCGCACGATCGCCGGAGCGCTCGCCATCGCGAAGCCGCCGATCCCGGCGGTCTCGGTGATCGCGGAGTCGCCGATGTCGGGGTTGGCGTCCGACGGTCCGTACCCGCCGAGGTACAGCCCGTCGGGGACCGCCGCCGGCCCCGAGAACCACTGGTCCCCGGTGCCGGAGACCTGGATCCCGAAGTCCGTGCCGTTGCGGGCCATGGCCACGACCACGGTGGAGCCGGGGATGTCCCGGGCGGCATCGGTGGCCAGCTTGCAGGCCGGCATGGACAGGTTGAGGAAGAAGTGGTCGTTTGCGGCCACGAACCGCACCGCGGCTGCGACGTCGGCGGTGGGCGCCGGCGACTCGATCAGCTCGCCCAGCAGCTCACGCAGCAGCATCATCGTGCCGGCCCGGTTGCGGTTGTGCCCTTCGTCGCCCATGGCCAGCATGGCGGCGAGGATCGCCTTGACGTCCACCGGGCCGTGCCGGCGGACCGCCGAAGCGAGCAACGGGCCGAGCACGTCGGTCATCCACCGCAGACGAGCAAGGACGTCGGGACCGTACGCGCCGTAGCGCAGCACCTTGCCCAGCCCCTCGTTCAAGGAACAGAAGGCTCGGCCTCCGTGGACCGGGTCGGACAGCTCGAACATCCACATGGACGGGCTGATGACCCCGGCCATCGGCCCGACCGCGCCGTGGTGGTGGCAGGAGTCGAGGCTGATCTGACCCTGGGCCAAGGCGGCCTCGGCCTGCTCCGGCGTGGTCGCCAGCCCCTCGAACACCGCCGCGCCGATCAGCGCGCCGCGCATCGGGCCGGAGGCTCGTTCCCAGGCCAGCGGCGGCCCGGCGTGCAGGAACTGGTCGGGCGCCAGCCCCAGTGCCTCGCGGGCCGGTCGGACGTCGACCAGCTCGGCGCCGGCGGCCAGCATCCGCGCCACCGCGCTCTGGTTGGCCCCCTCGCGACGGGGGTCGGCCATCACCCGGTCCAGCGCCGTGACCTCACCCATCGGCGGGGACCAGTCGACGGCTTCCGTGCGCACCGCTTGGGCCCGCAGGGTGGCAGCAAACAGCTCCGCGCCAGCGGTGACCACGACCGGCTCGTGGGTCAGCAGACCGTGCAGCGATACCGGGCTTGGTGATCCTGCCCCGGTGCGAGGCGCGGGCGTAACGTCCTGGGACGGTGTCACGACCGGCTCCCTTCGATGAGAGCGACCGCGCGGCGGGCCGCGGCCGCGTTGGACAGGAAGACCTCCGCGCCGGCGGAGGTCAGCGTGGTGATCTGACGGGCGCGGTCCTGCGGGTCGGCGGCTGTGCCGACCAGCGACACGAGGACCGGTACGGATGTACCGGCCACGGTCGGGGCCAGGACCCCGGCCGGGTCGGGGTGGGACCCGTGCCCGAGGACGAGGTCGAGCAGGACGACGCCGGTCCCGGGGTCCTCCAGCGCGTCCGTCAGCCAGGGCAGCCGGGCCCCAGGGTCGATCATCGGGTGCGGGCGTCCCTGGGTGAACCGGTCCTCGCCGAGGTCCAGGACCCAGTGGGCGCAGCGGCGCAGGGCGGTGAGCATCTCCGACCCCGATGCCTGCCCCAGCGCCCATCCGGGGCGCAGGGGGATGTTCGAGTCGATCCGACCCAGCCCCGCGGCAGCGATCACCATCGCCTCGTCGGCCAGCGTCCCGCCGACGAACAGCCCGCGTAGGCCACCACCGGCTCCGGCCGAGGCGTGAGGTGGACCAGGAGGCGTCCACACCGGCCACGATGGCCGGCTTCCACGGATCATCTCCACCGCCCGTTCGGCCACGGCGCTGAGGTCGTCGTGACCTTCGCCGAGCAACGCCAGCAGGACCGGGGTCGCCAGCGTGGCGGCAGCGGCCCGCACCGTCGCGGCGACCACCGGGTCCGCAGGCTTGGAGACCACCACGATCAGCTGGGTCGCCGGGTCTGCGTCGAACGCGGTCATCGCCTCCAGCGTGGTGGCCGCGCCGACGGCCGCGCTCAGATCTCGACCACCGACACCGAGGCATCCGGTGATCCCGACCCCGGCCTCGTCCAACAGGCACATCAGGTGCTGGGCGCCGGTGCCCGAGGCTGCGACGATGCCGACCGGGCCCGGCTGGACGACGTTGGCGAACCCCAGCCCGACGCCGCCGATGACCGCGGTGCCGGCGTCGGGGCCGAGCACCAGCAGCCCGCGGGAGGCCGCTTCGGCCTTCAGCCGGACCTCTGCGGCGGCGGGGACGTTGTCCGAGAAGACCATCACCGACACGCCGTGCTCGAGGGCGTCCATGGCCTCGGCGAACGCGTAGCGGCCCGGGACGGAGACCAGCGCGAGGTCCGCGGCCTGGCGCTGGACCGCCGCCCCGGTCGTGTGGGCCGGGGCGAGCGGTCCGGGCCCCATCGTCCCGGCCTGGTGGCGCCGCGCCGTGAGCGCCTCCAGCGCGGCGGTGGTGGCGGTGACCGCGTCCTGGGCGCTGGGCTGGTCGGCAGCCCTGATGGCGATCAGCAGGTCGGCCGGCCCCGGTGTCGTGCCGATGGTGAACCCGGCGTCGGCAGCCATCGCCAGGTTCAGCTCGGTGGCCATCGCGACGAGCGCCACCCGGACCCCGGGTACCCCGGTCACCTGCGCGCTGACCTGCATCAGGCTGACCGAGTCGTAGTACGCCCCGGTGCGGATCTCCACATGGTCGAACCCGTCGGTCATCGCAGTCCCTCTTCCACTCGTGTGCTGGGCGGGGCTGCCGGTGTGCTGCGCAGGTCGGCTGGCTTTCGGCGCGGGGTGGTCCAGGCGAGCAGTGCCTCCAGGCCGGTCAGCACTCCGCGCGCCATGTCCGGCCCGGAGCGGTGCCCGACCGCGAGCAGCCGGGTCAGCGCTGCGGGCAGTCCGCAGGATGCGGTGGCGACACACCCCACGACCTCGCCGAGCTCGTCGCAGCACTGACCCGCGGCGGCCTCTCCGAGGAGCAGGGCGGACACCTCGGTGGTGCGTCCGGGAGCCTGTGCCGCCAGCTCGTCGGCCATCGCGGCGACGACACGCAGCTGGGGGCTGACCCCAGGGGTTGCCGATCCCAGTCGGAGCAGCGTGACGATGGCTCCGGCCAGCATGTCGTCCCCGCTGGGTGTCAGGCCGGGGCCGAGCCCCAGCAGTCGCGCCGCCGGTCCGACGAGCTCCTGGGTCGCTGCGGTCGCCGCGGTCGCCGCGGTCGCCGCGGTCGCCGCGGTCGCCGCGGTCGCCGCGCGCAAGGCCTGGCCGAAGGCCGCCAGCCGCGCGTCGAGCAGCTGGTCGGCCGGGTCCGCGCCCCACGAGTGCCCCAGGCCGGCGGCGATCCGGTGCTGCCCGTGCTCGAGCAGGACCGGATCGATCTCGGACGGGAGCTCCCCGGTGTCACGCCGCCAACGCCCGGGGACCACCGTGGTGCCGTCGGGCAGCTGGAGCCGCCCGTCGCCGATGGTCAGCGAGCCGGTGCCCCGCAACCGGTCGACCAGCGGCTCCTGGGCCGAGTCCACGGCAAGCACCAAGGCGCTGGGCAGCCGCACCGCGTCGCTGGTCACCACGGCCACCATCGGCCCACGGCCGACGGTCGGCCTACCCGGTCCGGCCGTCAGGTCCGGCGCCACCGTCAGGTACAGGGCTGCCGGGAACCCCGCCACGGTGCGCAGACCGCGGACCGGCCCGAACAGCAGTGCGGCCAGTCGATGGCTGGCCGCAGCGGGGCGGACCGGACCGGGTGTGGATCGCCAGCGCAGGGCGTCCGGGAGCACGCCCTGCGTCATCGCCACCCCCTGGTCCTCGCCCTACGGCGTGCCGCGTCGTGTCGGCCACCCCTCCGGCACGCTAGACCGCTGGTCTACCGTCTCCCCATGGAGAAATCTGACAACGGGTACGCCGCAGCAGACAAGGTGTTGCCAGCAGCTGCTGGTGGGCTGGTCGGGGAACCTCCTCGGGCGGCGACCATCGGGCGCGGCCCGCAGCGCGTCGCCTTCGGTCTGCGCGTCCAGCAGGTGCTGGAGATCCCCGTGCTCGCCGGTTCACGGGTGCTCGCCGGATCCTCGGGGCTGGATCGGGTGGTCACCCGGCTGAACGTGATGGAGGTGCCCGACATCCTTCCGTGGGTCAAGCCCGACGAGCTCCTGCTCACCACCGGTTACCCGCTGCGGCACTCCCGGCACGCCTTGGCCGACCTGGTGGGCGACCTGGACGTCCGAGGGGTCTCCGCGCTGGCGGTGAAGCTCGGGCGTTACCTCGAGGAGCTGCCGGCCACGATGCTCGCCCGGGCCGACCGGCTGGGGTTCCCGGTGGTGACCCTGCCCGCCGGGGTGGCCTTCGACGACATCCTCAACCAGGTGCTGGCCGACGTGCTGGATCGGCAGGCCTCGGTGCTCGCCCGATCCGAGGAGGTCCACCAGGTCCTGGTCCAGATCGTGCTCGGTGGTGGCGGGCTCGCCGAGGTGACGTCGGCGCTGGTAGGCCTGTTGGGCGGAGCGGTGCAGGTCGCCGCGCCCGACGGACGGATCCTGCAGTCCGGCGGGGACGTCGAGCTGCTGGCCGCAGCGGCGGGCGCTGGCTGGTACGACGGGACCGGCCGGTTCCAGGTGGAACGGTTGACGGCCGGGGCCGGGACGGTCGAGCACCCGGTGCCGGGGACCGCGATCCAGGTGGCGGTGGCCCCCGTGGTCGCGGGTTCCTTCGACCACGGGCGGCTGGTGGCCTGGAGCCCTGCTCGCCCGATCGACGATCTCGCGGTGCACACCCTGGAACGAGCTGCCACGGTCGCGGCTCTGGCCATCACCCGGGAGCTGGCGGTCGGTGCGGTCCAGGCCAAGTACCGGGGAGACTTCCTGCGGGATGTGCTCTCTGGTCGTGCGGGCGACCCGGGCGACGTCCTCGCGCACGGCCGTTCCCTGGGGTGGGACTTCAACCGCGCGCTGGCCGTGGTCGTGGCCGAGGGGGACGCGGCCGGCGGGCAGCCGGACGTGGGGGGACTTCGACCCTGGCGGGAACGGTTCGCCACGGCCTGGACCACGGTGGTGCGCGGCCGCGACCCCGAGGGCGCGGTCGCCGATCTCGGTCACGAGCTCGTGGCGGTCGTCGGCGTCCCACCGGGGACGGAACCGGGCAGCCGCTGCCCCGGGACGGTCGATGAGCTGATCACCGCGGTCCGCGGGGATGGCGGTGGTGGTCGACGATCGTTCTCGGCCGGGGTGAGCCGGGTCTGTGCCGGACCCGACGGCCTGGTCGTCGCGTACGGCCAGGCCCACCGGGCCGTACGCGTGGGTCGGCGGGTGAACGGCCCGGGACGCACCACGCACTTCGACGCTCTGGGGGTCTTCCGGCTGCTCAGCCTGGTCCCTGACCCGGCCGAGCTGCGCGGCTTCGCCGAGGCCACCCTGGGGGAGCTGGCCGTACGCGAGGACGCCGAGGCCCTCGACCTGCGCAACACCCTGACCGTGCTGCTGGCGACCAACCTCAACGTCGCCGAGACCGCGCGCACCCTGCACTTCCACTACAACACCCTGCGTTACCGGATCGGCAAGCTCGAGCGGATGATCGGGCCGTTCACCGGCGACTCGCACCTGCGGTTGTCGGTGTCGGTCGCGCTGGCCGTGCTGGACATGAAGGGGATCTGACCGCCGGCCCAGCCAGTCCGGCCTCGGCTGGCTCAGAGCGCCAAAGACCATCATCTTAGACTGCTGAGCCGTTGGCCACGTCGAGACGGTGCAGCATATCTGGACAATGCGACGACCCATTTCCTGGCATTCCTCGACGGTGAGGGGGGGTCGGTGCGGCCCTACGTTTCGGAGATCCTCCTGCCGGGGTGAGCGGCGTCCGCTGGTGACGACGCGCAGGGGCACTCGACCAGCCGAGCACCGTGCGCGGCGGCCACAGTACGTCCGAGGAGGGGCCGATGGCGATCTGGAAGCTCTACGGCGACGGCAGCGCACCGCCCCCTGGTGAGGCGGTCCGTCCCGACGAACGGTTGTCCTGGGGACGCACGATCGGGCTGGGTATGCAGCACGTCGTCGCGATGTTCGGCGCCACGTTCGTGTTCCCCATCGTGATGGGACTGCCGCCGAGCACCGCCATCTTCATGTCCGGGATCGCCACGATCCTGTTCTTCATCATTGTCGGCGGCAAGATCCCATCGTACCTGGGGACCAGCGAGTCGTTAGTCG
>JAJYSQ010000053.1 GCA_021793495.1 Actinomycetes bacterium | reverse complement strand
CTCGCCGTACACGTCATCACCCACCTCGGCGGCGGCGATGGCCGCCCGCATCCCCGGGGTGGGCCGGGTCACGGTGTCCGAGCGCAGATCGACCACCGGAAGGGTCAGGGGGCTCACCGGGCGAGCATCTCGGCGACCAGGTAGGCCAGCTCGAGAGACTGCTGATGGTTCAGCCGCGGGTCGCACACCGTCTCGTACCGGTCGGCCAGGTCGGCCTCCTGCACCCCGAGGGTTCCGCCGAGGCACTCGGTGACGTCGTCGCCGGTCAGCTCGACGTGCAACCCTCCCGGGTGGGTGCCCAGGTCATGGTGGACGTCGAAGAACCCGCGTACCTCCGCGAGCACGTCGGACAGCCGACGGGTCTTGTGCCCACTCGGTGCCTCGATGGTGTTGCCGTGCATCGGGTCGCACATCCACACCACCGAGGCACCGGAGGCCGCCACCTTCGCCACGATCGGGGCCAGCCGTTCGCGCACCCGGTCGGCCCCCATCCGGGAGACGAGGGTCAGCCGCCCCGGTTCCCGGTCGGGGTCCAGACGGTCGATCAGGGCGAGCACGTCGTCCGGGGTGGTGCTCGGACCAATCTTGACCCCGATCGGGTTGCGGATCGCCGCGGCGAACGCGACATGAGCCCCGTCGAGCGCCCGGGTCCGCTCCCCCACCCAGAGGAAGTGTCCGGAGGTGTCGTACGGCAGGCCGGTCCGCGAGTCGATGCGGGTCAGGGCGGACTCGTACTCCAGCAGCAACGCCTCGTGGCTGGCGTAGAGGTCGACGGTGCGGAACTCCGCCGGGTCGGCCCCGGCCGCAGCCATGAACGCCAGTGCCCGGTCGATGTCGCGGGCCATCGCCTCGTACCGAGCGCCGGCAGGGGTGTCCCGCACGAACCCCTGGTTCCAGGACTGCACCTGGCGCAGGTCGGCGAAGCCGCCATGGGTGAAGGCTCGGACCAGGTTCAGCGTCGCGGCCGAGGTGTGGTACGCCTGCACGAGTCGTCGAGGGTCGGCCGTACGCGCCTGCGCGGTGAACTCGAAGGAGTTGACGGCGTCGCCACGGTAGGCCGGCAGGGACACCCCGCCACGGACCTCGGCACCCTGGCTGCGGGGCTTGGCGTACTGCCCGGCCATCCGGCCGATCTTCACGACCGGGACCCGGGCGGCGTAGGTCAGCACGACTGCCATCTGCAGGATCGTCTTGATCTTGTTGCGGATGGCGTCGGCCGTGGCGCCGGCGAACGTCTCCGCGCAGTCCCCGCCTTGCAGGACGAACCCCTGGCCGGCGGCGACCTCGGCCAACCGGGACCGCAGCGTGTCGCACTCGCCGGCGAACACCAAGGGGGGCAGGACGGACAGCTCGCCCACGGCCGCGGCCAGCGCCGCAGGGTCGGGCCACTCGGCTTGCTGAGCGGCCGGTCGGGACTGCCACGCGGTGGGGTCGGCGATCACCGACCCAGGGTACCGGGCCGGTGATCGACCGACCGGGCCTGCCGCACGGTGGGTCAGCCCGGCTCGCCGAGCGACTTGCGGATGGCCGCTCGGCTACTGCCCGAGCACCTCGGCGTACAGCTCGGGGGTCACCGTCTTCAACGCGCCAGTGGCCTCGGCCAGCGGTACCCGGACGATCTGGGTGCCGCGCAGCGCGACCATCACCCCGAAGTCGCCGTCGTGCACCGCGTCGATGGCGTGCAGCCCGAACCGGGTGGCCAACCACCGGTCGAACGCGGTCGGGGTGCCACCCCGCTGCACATGGCCGAGCACCGTCGACCGGGCCTCGACGCCGGTCTGCCGCTCGATCTCGGCAGCCAGCCACTCCCCGACGCCGGACAGCCGGACGTGGCCGAAAGAGTCCGTCGAGGCGTCCTTGAGGACCATCTCGCCACCCGCCGGCTCGGCCCCCTCGGCCACGACGATGATCGGGGCGCGCCCACCGGAGACCCGGTCGTCCACCACCTGGATCACCCGGTCGAGGTCGAACGGCTGCTCCGGGATGAGCGTCAACGCCGCGCCGGACGCCATCCCCGCGTGCAGGGCGATCCACCCGGCATGGCGGCCCATCACCTCCACCACGAGGGCGCGGTGGTGGGACTGGGCCGTGGTGTGCAGCCGGTCGATCGCCTCGGTCGCGATCTCGACCGCGGTGTCGAAGCCGAACGTGAAGTCGGTGGCGGACAGGTCGTTGTCGATGGTCTTGGGCACACCCACCACGGCCACGCCGTCCTCGGCCAGCCGGGTGGCCACCCCGAGGGTGTCCTCGCCGCCGATCGCCACCAGCGCGTCGACCCCCTCGGCACGCAGGGTGGCGGTGACCCGCTCGACACCACCGTCGACGGCGAACGGGTTCGTCCGCGACGAACCGAGGATCGTGCCGCCCAACGGGAGGATCCCCTGCACCTGGTCCACGCCGAGCACCATCGTCTGGTCGTCCAGCACTCCGCGCCACCCGTCACGGAACCCGACGAACCCGACGCCGTACGTCTGGACACCACGACGGACCACGGCCCGGATCACCGCGTTCAACCCCGGGCAGTCCCCGCCCCCGGTGAGCACTCCGACGCGCATGTCCACTCTCCCCTTCTGCCGACTGCCTGCCGACTGCCTGTCCGCCGCCTGCCGGCGACGGTGGCAGTGGCTGACCACCGGTCGAACGCTACCGCTCGGCGCCGACCGAGCCGCAGGACGCCGCTGTGGATATCGTCGGCCCGTGACCTTCTCCATCGTCGTGCGGGCCCGGACGAACGCCGGAGGGGACTCCCCTGCTTGGGCCTACGGGGTCGCGGTCGCCTCGAAGTTCCTGGCGGTGGGCTCTGCGGTACCAGCCGCACGGGTGGACGCCGGGGCGCTGGCCACCCAGGCGATGGCCAACCTGTCGTGGCGCGAGCGTGGCCTCGCGCTGCTCGCGCAACAGGTGGGTGCGGCGGGCACCCTGGCCCGGCTGCTCGGCGACGACCCGCTCGCCGAGCAGCGGCAGGGCGGGATCGTGGACACCCGGGGCGGCTCGGCCACGTACACGGGAGCCCAGTGCCTGGCGTGGGCCGGGGGGCGGCACGGCCCGGGGTACGCGGTCCAAGGCAACATCCTCGCCGGTGAGGCCGTCGTCGAGGCGATGGAACGGACCTGGCTCGCAGGAACGCACCAGGCACCCACCGGACCAGGATCGATCATCCAGCGCCTGCTGGCTGCGCTGGCGGCCGGGGACCAGGCCGGCGGAGACCGCCGGGGACGCCAGAGCGCGGCGCTGTACGTCGTCGCTCCCGGCGCTGGGTACGGGGGCTCGGACACGGCGCTGGACCTGCGCGTCGACGACCATGCCGATCCGGTCGGCGAGCTGCACCGGCTGGTCGGGCTGCACGAGCTGTACTTCCAGCCCCCCGACCCAGCCAGTCTGGTGCCGTTGCAGGAGGCCACCGCCATCGAGGTGGCCCGACGGCTGACCGCCCTGGGGTACCCGGTCGACGACCTTCAGGGAGGGCTGGAGGCGGCGTTGGGGGCATGGGCGGAGGTGGAGAACTTCGAGGAGCGGATGGTACCCGGGGCGATCGACCTGCGGGTCCTGCACGTGCTGCGCCACCAGGCACGGGCCGCCTCGGAACCCTCCTGAACCGGCACCTGCCCACCATCGGCCCGGCGTCTCACCGCCCGGGTGACCCAGTCTCGTCCTCCGCGGTCGGAGCCCCAGCCTTGCCACCAGCCTTCCGGCTCTCGGCCAGCTCCCGCTTGACCGTCGAGGCGTACCGGTCCACGTACTCCTGGCCGGACAGCCGCATCAGTGCGTACATGATCTCGTCGGTCACCGACCGGAGGATGAACCGGTCCCCCTCCAGACCCTCGTACCGGGAGAAGTCCATCGACTTGCCGATGCGCACCCCGGGTCGACGCAGCCGGGGAACCACCTGGCCGGGGGGCTGGAGCTCGAACGTGCCGATCATGGCGACCGGGATCACCGGTACCTTCGCCTCCAGCGCCATCCGCGCCACCCCGGTCTTGCCGCGGTACAGCCGGCCGTCCGGGGAGCGGGTGCCCTCCGGGTAGATGCCCAGCAGGTCCCCACGACGAAGCACCCGCAGACCGGTGCGCAGGGTGGCCCCACTGGCCCGACCACCTCCCCGGTCCACCGGGAGCTGGCCGACTCCCTTGAAGAACCCGGCAGTGAGCCGGCCCTTGAACCCGCGACCGGTGAAGTAGTCGCTCTTGGCCAAGAAGGTGATGCGCCGCGGCACCATCAGTGGCAGGAAGAACGAGTCCGAGAAGGACAAGTGGTTGCTGACCAGGATCGCCGGTCCCTTCTCGGGGACGTTCTCCAGCCCCTCGATCCATGGTTGGAAGATCAGGCGGAGCAGCGGGCCGACGAGCACCCGCTTGAGGAACCAGTAGAACACCGCCCACCTCCACGATGACGTGTAGGCGAACCCTAGGCGATCGCCGCCCGACGTGGTCACCGCGGCGGCTCGACCGCGGCGCCGAATGGTGCAACGATCGGGTCAGACGTACCCCACGAGACGACTGGGAGCCCCCGGTGCCCTTGCTGCACGGCGCTGAGCCCTACCAGCACGACGGTGGGCCCGTCGGTGTCCTGCTCTGCCACGGGTTCACCGGCTGCCCGCAGTCGTTGCGCCCGTGGGCCGAGTACCTCGCCGAGGCGGGGATGACGGTCAGCCTGCCCCGCCTGCCCGGGCACGGTACGAGCTGGCGAGAGCTGAACCTGACCCAGTGGGAGGACTGGTACTCCGAGATCGAACGCTCCTTCACCGACCTGACCGGCCGGTGCGAGATCGTCGTGGTCGCGGGGCTGTCGATGGGCGGCGCACTGGCGCTGCGGCTGGCCCAGCAGCACCCCGCAGAGGTAGCCGGCCTGGTCCTGGTGAACCCGTCCGTGCTCTCTGCGGACCGCCGGCTGCGGCTGCTCCCGGTCGCCCGCCACGTGCTGGGCAGCCTCCCGGGGATCGCCAGCGACATCAAGAAGCCCGGCACCGCCGAGCTGGCGTACGACCGGACACCGCTGCGGGCACTGTTCTCGCTGACCCGGTTCTGGTCCCTCGTCCAGCAGGACATGGGTCTGGTCCGCGCACCCCTGCTGCTGTTCCGCAGCACCGTGGACCATGTCGTCGAACCCGCGAGCTCGGCCTTCGTGCTCGACCACGTCTCCTCCGAGCACGTCGAGGAGCGGCTGCTCACCGACAGCTACCACGTGGCAACCCTGGACAACGATGCTCCGACGATCTTCGCCGGGAGTCTGACGTTCATCCAGACCCTGACCCCGGCCCCCGCGGAGGGGTGAAGGCAGCCATGGCCGCCGACGAGCCAGCCCGCAGCTCCCGCGACCCCGACCCAGGCGCAGAGGATGCCGCCTGGCGGGCGATCATCGCCGAGTTCGACCAGCCGGTGACCACCGGCCAGGCACCCTGGCCGGACGACGAGGACCTGCCCGACGACCCGGGTCACCCACCGGCCCCGGGCGCCGCCGGGACCGGACGCCTCTCGCACCCGTCGACCGGCCTGTTCGCCGTCACGCCGGCACCCATACCGGTCGTCCCACCGCCCGGACCCCCGCCCGTCGACCCTGCGGTCGCCGACCTCGACGACGCCGACGCCCTGGACGCACACTTCGTCCCGGAGCTCCCGGCACCGATCCCTCGAGGAGACGCCGTCAGCCGGGCCGCGTGGGGCGCGGTCCTGGGCGGGCCGGCCTTCCTGCTGGTGGCGGCCGGGTTCTCCTGGCAGCTGCAGGGGTGGATGGTCGCGCTGGCCGCCGCCGGGTTCGTCGGCGGGTTCGCCACCCTCGTCGCCCGGATGAAGGACCGCAGCGACGACGAGGACGACCACGGCGCGGTGGTGTAGCCGGGACCCGTGTGCCGTCAGCGGTCGGTGACGGCACCTAGGACCGGTGACGGGCCAGGTCCGCCGCGCCGACCAGTCCCGCGTCGTTGCCCAGGCTGGCCCCCACGATCTGAGCCTCCGGCCGGTGCCCGCGACCCGGCAGCGATGTGAGGTACGTCTCTCGGCACGGCCCGAGCAGCAGCTCGCCGGCCTCGGCAACCCCCCCGCCGATCACGAACCGCCCTGGGTCCAGGACGCTGCTCAGCCCCGCCAGGCCGACGCCGAGCCATCGGCCGACGTCCTCGAACAGCTCGATCGCCCCAGGATCCCCCGCGGTCGCCGCGTCGGTCACCACCGGCCCGGTGATGGCCGACGGGTCACCGCCGACCCGCGCGAGCAAGCCGGCCACCCGGGGGGAGCCAGCCGCCACCATCTCGCGGGCCTGGCGGACCAGGGCGTTGCCCGACGCGTACATCTCCCAGCACCCGCGGTTGCCGCACCCGCAGAGCAACCCGTCCGGCACCACCCGGATGTGGCCGAACTCCCCGGCGACGCCGAACCGACCGCGGTAGAGCCGTCCATCGAGCACGATCCCGCCACCGATCCCCGTGCCGACCGTGACCAGGGCCAGATCCGGCTCCCCGGTGCCGGCACCGAAGCGCGACTCCGCCCAGGCCGCGGCGTTCGCATCGTTCTCCACCACCACCGGCAGTCCCACCCGGCGGGCGACCACCGCGCGCAGCGGCTCGTCTCGCCAGGAGAGGTTCGAGGCGAACAGCACGGTGGACCGGCCAGCGTCGATGAACCCGGCGGCTCCCAGCCCGACCGCCTCCACGGTGAACTCGTCCACCAGCCGGGCGACCGACCCGACGATCGTCTCCACGACAGCCCGGGCATCCCCGGCAGGGGTGGCAGCCAGCGCTCGGGCAAGGATCCGGCCCTGCTCGTCGACCACGCCAGCGGCGACCTTCGTGCCACCGATGTCGACCCCGATGGTCAACCCCACCTGTTCTCCTCCTGGTGAATCAGCCCGCCGCGGCAGGGTACGGCTAGCCGGCCAGGCTCTCCACCCGGGCCGCCAGCCCCTTCAGCGCCCGGTCCACGATCACCTTCTCCGCCTTCCGCTTGATCAGCCCGATCATCGGGAAGCGCACGTCGACCACCAGCCGGTACGTCACCTGGGTACCTTCGGCGACCGGCTCGAGCAGGTAGGACCCGTCCAGCGCCGTGAGCATCCCGGCCTTCACCAGGTGCCAGCTCACCCGATGATCGCCGTCCCACTCGTACCCCAGGGTGTAGGTGTCCCGGATCGCCCCGGAGTCCAGGACGAACCGCACCCGTTCGGGGCGCCCGTCCGGTCCCCGGCTCTCCACCTCCGCCTGCTGGACCTCTCCGCTCCACACCGGGTAGGCGTCGAAGTCAGCGATCACCGCGATCACCTGCGCTGGCGCAGAGGCGATCACGATGCTCGACTCGGTCTGCTCGGCCATGGGATCGGCAGGGACCTCTCTGCGACGGGTGGTACGGGTGGCGAGTGGTACGACTATCTCGCACGTTACCCGGTGGGACGACCCGCGGTCCTCACCACTCCAGCGCCCACGGCTGTCGGGTCGCGCGGAAGCGGCTCGTGCTCCCGGACGTAGGCCAGCAGGGCGGCGCTGCCGACCTCGTGCCGGCGAGCCACGGTGTCGTCGGTGAGCAGTGGCAGGGTCGGAGGGATGTGGCGGCACAGCACGTCGAGCACGCGATGCCCGGGCCGTACCGCCTCAGGATCGCTGACCACGTGGACCCGCACGTCCGCGACGGTAGCCGACCCTGTCGAGGGTCAGTGCGCCAGACTGCCGAGCACCACCCCGGCGGACAGCAGCAGCACCATCAGACCGACCCCGCCAGCGACCGCTACGAGCACCTTGGCCCGGGTGTCCATCCGGCGGGAGACGGTCAGCCAGGCGTGCGGGGTGGTGGCGGCCGCGAGCTCGGCGAGCATCTGCTCGGCGACCCCCGCCGGGAGCTCCTGGTCCGCCGGCCACGTCGGGTCCGCTGGCCGCGGTTCCTCGGCGTCCAGGTGCCGGGCATGCCGACCGCGTACCGGCCGTTCCTCCATCTGCCAGCCGGACATGGGGTGGAACGCCCATATCCCACAACTTTCGTATAAGAATAGGGCCAGCTCCGTCATCTTTGCGCAACAAATTTCCACAACCGATAATCACCG
>JAJYSQ010000052.1 GCA_021793495.1 Actinomycetes bacterium | reverse complement strand
GGCCCTGCGCGGGATCGCCGACCAGGCCGGACTGGCGCTGCCGACCATGGCCACGGCCTGGGTGCTCGCCAACCCCGTCATCACCGCACCGATCGTGGGGGCGAGCAGCCCCGGGCAGCTGGCCGCCACCCTGGCGGCGGCCGAGGTGCATCTGGACGACGACCTGTGCCAACAGCTGGACGACCTGACCATCGAGTACCGCTACGGCGACGCCGACCGCTGAGGTGCCCGACGAGCTACGGGTCGCGCTGGTCGGGTACGGGCTGGCCGGGTCGCTCTTCCACGCGCCGCTGATCGCGTACGTCCCCGGGCTGCGGCTGACCACCGTGGTCGCCCGCTCGCCCGCGGCAGCAGCCAGGGCCCGCGCCGACCTTCCGGGGGTACGCCTGCTGAGCAGCCTCGACGAGCTGATCGCCGAGGCCACGTCGATCGACCTGGTGGTGCTGGCAACCCCGACCCCCGACCATGTCTCCGGTGCCACCCGGCTGCTGGACGCCGGTCTGGGCACGATCGTGGACAAGCCGCTGGCCCCCACCGCCGAGCAGGCGCACGCCCTGGTGCAGCACTCCGCCGCGCGGGGCATCCCCCTCGGGGTCTTCCACAACCGCCGCTGGGACGCCGAGATGCGCACCCTGGCCGACCCCGAGCTGCACGCGCGCCTCGGACCGCTGCGGCGGGTGGAGTCCCGGTTCGAGCGGTGGCGACCCGACACGGTCGAGCGCGGATGGCGGGTGACGACCTCGGGAACGGGCGGCGGCGGGGTGCTGCTCGACCTCGGTACCCACCTGGTCGACCAGGCGTTGCTCCTGGCGGGCCCGGTGGTGGCCGTGTCCGCGTGGCTGGCCCGGCCCCGGACCCAACCCGGGGTCCACACCCGGAGCGAGCCGGGCGCGGAGGACGACGCCTTCGTCGTCCTGGAGCACGACTCGGGCACCGTCACACACCTCTCGGTGGGCACCCGGGTGGCGCTGCCCGGTCCACGGCTGCGTGTGCTCGGCCGGGACGGCGGGGTGCTGGTCGCCGATCTCGACGGCCAGGAACAACGGCTGCGCGACGGGTGGCGGCCCGGTCCCGGCCAGTGGGCCGACCAGGCACCCCCGGCGCGCGGGGAGGTGGTCGATCACCAGGGCCGACGCGTCCTGTCGGGGGCCACGGGCAACTGGCCCGGCTACTACGAGCAGGTCCGCGACGCGGTGACGGACGACGCGCGGCTTCCGGTGCCCGGGTCCGACGCGGTCGCGGTAGCCCGGGTGCTCGACGCCGCCCGCTGGTCCGCGCAGACCGGTGAGCGTCGGGCGCTGGACCCGCCGGCCCAGCTGGCCGCCCCACCGCTGGCCGCCCCGAGAGGTGAGACGCCCCGAGAGGTGAGACGCCTGGCGAGGTGAGACGCCTGGCGAGAGTACACATATCGATGCCATGGTCTACTGTTGCCTTATGCAACGATCTTCCTCGTCGAATCCCGGGGCCCAGGGACCGACCGGGTCCGAACCCCTCGGTGAGCACCGTGACGAGCACCACGATGCCGAGACCCTGACCGACGCCTTGCTGCTGGCCAGCCGAGCGTTCGTTGCCCTGGCCACCCGGTCGTTGAGCGCGGTGGCCAGCGACGTGACCCTGCACCAGTACCGCGCGCTGGTGCTGCTGGGCAGCCGCGGCCCGTTGACCCTGGCCGAGCTGGCCGCCGACCTCGGGGTCGGGCCCTCGACGGCGAGCCGCCTGGTCGAACGGATGCGCCGCAAGGACCTGCTCACCCGGGTCGCGGATCCGGTCGACCGCCGCCAGGTGCACCTCGCGGTGCGCCCGGCAGGGGCCGTCCTGGTCGACTCGGTGATCCGCCGACGCCGGGCCGAGATCGCGCGGATCGCTGCCGCCCTGACCCGGACCGAGAGCGAGACCGTCCTGCTGGTCGAGAGCCTGCACCGGTTCGCCGAGCTCGTGGGAGAGGCCGCCAACCCGGACTGGGCCGCCGGGTGGGCCACCCCGGCTGGCGGGACGCCGCGTGCCGGGGCGGCCGCACCGCCCAGCGGAGCCGGGCCGTGAGCCTGGCCACACCGACTCGTGCTCTGGGTTCTCGGATCGGTGCCCGGCTCTCCCGTGCCTCCCACCTGAACCGCTGGGTCGTGCTGTCGGTCGCGATCGGCCTGATCGCCGGCTCGGGGGCCATCGTCTTCTACGCCACCCTGACCGAAGCCACCCACCTGCTGCTGGGCGTACTCGCTGGCTACCACATCCCCACTCCGGCTGGGGAAGGTGGTCACCCCGGATCGGCCGGGTACGTCCGTCCGTGGGCGATCCCGCTGGTCGTCGGGCTGGGCGGGCTGCTGTCCGGCTGGCTGGTCTTCACCTTCGCCCCCGAGGCCGAAGGGCACGGCACCGACGCGGCGATCGCCGCCGTCCACCACAACCCCCGGGGTATCCGGGTCCGCGCCATCGTCGTCAAGATCCTCGCCTCCGCGCTGACGATCGGCTCCGGTGGCTCGGGCGGCCGCGAAGGACCGACGGGTCAGATCTCGGCGGGATTCGGATCCCTGCTCGCCCGGTGGTTGAACCTGTCCACCGACGAGGGCCGCGTCGCCGTGTCGGTCGGCATCGGTTCGGGCATCGGCGCGATCTTCTCGGCGCCGCTCGGCGGAGCGCTGCTCGCGGCCGAGATCGTCTACCGGGAGGACTTCGAGTCCGCCGCGCTGCTCCCGGGTCTGGTCGCCTCGGTGGTGGCGTACTCGGTCTTCGGAAGCGTCGAGGGGTTCACCCCACTCTTCCACCTCCCCCAGCCGTACCGGTTCGACTCCCCCGGTCAGCTGCTCTGGTTCGCCGTGCTCGGGATCGTCGCCGGTGGCGTCGGCCTGCTGTACGCAAAGAGCTTCTACGCGTTCATGACATTCAACAAGCGGCTGCCGATCCCCCGGGCACTGCGTCCCGCCGCAGCCGGCGTGGTCGTCGGCCTGATCGCACTGCCACTACCCGAGGTCCTCGGCACGGGGTACGGATGGATCCAGAGGGCACTCGTCACCCCGGACCTGGCCGCCATCCCGCTGCTCGTGGTGGTCCTGCTGCCCTTCGCCCGGATCGTGGCCACGTCCTTGTCGATCGGCTCGGGCGGCTCCGGCGGCGTGTTCGGACCGGGGATGGTGATCGGGGCGTTCACCGGGGCGGCACTGTGGCGGCTGGTCGAAGGGTGGGCCCCGGCCGTGCCCCACGACCCGGCGGCCTTCGTCGTCGTGGGCATGATGGCGTGTTTCGGCGCGATCTCCCGAGCCCCGATCGCGGTGACGGTCATGGTGGCCGAGATGACCGGCAGCATCGCCGAGTTCGTACCGGCCATGATCGCCGTCGGCCTGGCCAGCATGATCGTGCGGCACTGGGACGCGACCATCTACTCCGAGCAGCTGCGCACCCGTGACGACTCGGCGGCCGTGACGACTCGGCACCCGTGACGACTCGGCGGCGGCGCGTTTCCAGTTCGGCCTGCCGATGACCGCCACCGTACGGGTCGGCGACGCGATGTCCGACGCGCGCGTGGTGCTGCGCGGACACATGGCTGCGGCTGAGGCCACCGCGGGCCTGGCCGCGATGGAGGTGGCCGGCGCTCCGGTGGTCGACACGCAAGTCCCCACCGTCACCGCGGACCAGCCACTGAGTGCCGCACTCGAGCTCCTGGTATCGGCCCAGGTCCCGTGGGTGACGGTCCTGAGCCCAGGCGCAGCCTCCGTGGTCGGCGTCGTGGCCGTCGAGGAGCAGGTCACCCCCGGGGCTCCGGTGGACGGCCGTACCCTCGAGGAAGCCCGGCTGTCCGCGGGGGCGGTCCTGGTCACGCCGGCCGAGGTGACGGCGCTTCGCCACGGCCTCACCGGCACCTGAGCTCTCCGTCCGGATGACCGACCCACCGAGCCTCGCTATGGCCGATCATGGGCCTCATGGCCGTTGACCACCACTCGTCGGACGACGAGCCCGTCCCGCACCTGGCCGGTGCCGCCGAGCCTCATCTGGCTGAGCCTCATCTTCAGGAGCGGGTCACCCAGGCGATGATGCTGGCCCAGTCGGGCGACCCGATCGGCTGCCTCGAGCTCGTCGACCAGCTGCTGCCCGAGCTGAACGCCCCGGTACGCAGCGAGCTGCGCGCCCGGGCGCTGTACGCCCGTGCGGTGGCCTGGCACTGGGCCGGCAACAACGACCGCGCGCTGGCCGCGGCCGACGAGCTGCTGGAGATGACCCGGGCGTCCGGGATGGCGCTCTGGGAGTCCAACGCGCTGTCCATGCGGGCCTCGCAGCGGATCTTGAGCGGCGAGGTCGATGCAGGGATGCGCGACCTGGTCACGGCCGAGATCTTCCTGGAAGGCGCGGCCGGCGATCCCCTGACGGCCAGCTACGCGCACACCGGCGTCGCCGTCGCCTACGACCAGCTGCGGCTGTACGAGCTGGCCCTGCCGCACTTCCTCGAGGCGCTCCGGCTGGAGCCCACCGACGGATGGATGCCGGAGGGCCGGGCGATCGACCTGCTCAACCTCGCCGAGTTCCACCTGCGCTGGGCCCTGGAGCTCGACAGCGTCGACCAGCATGCCGATGCCCTGTTGAAGTCCTCCATGGCCGAGCGGTACGCCGCGCGCTGTGCGGTCGAGGCCGAGCGCCTGCCGCGGGACCGGTGGGTCCGCGGTGCCGCGGTGCTCCTGGGGTGCGCCCAGGCTCATGGCGGCCAGGCGGACGCGGCGATCGAACGCCTCCAGGCCAACCTCCCGGCGCTCGACGAGCTCGGACTTCTGGCAGACGCGGCGTTTGCCCGGCTCTTCCTCGCGCTGGCCCACGAGCGCTCCGGCGACCTCCCGTCCGCGGCAGCCGCGGTCGAGCAGGCTGCCGCCCGGCTGCCTGAGCACGCAGGCTGGAGCCTGGAGGCGTCTGTCCGCCACGCCCGGGCCCGGATCGTCGTGGCTGGGTGCGCCGCCTCGGGAGCGGGCCACGCCATGGAGTACGCCGACATGATGGCCCGGGCGGTCTGGGAGCAGCGGCTACGAACCTTGAAGACCGCCCAGGCGCTGTTGTCGGTGGAGCGGATCCGCAGCGAACGTGACGCGATCACCGAGGCCAGCCACCAGGATCCGTTGACCGGCGTAGGCAACCGGCGACGGCTGGACCGCGAGCTGCGGGAGCTGCGCGATGCCCCCACGTTGCCGGGACGGTGGGTGGCGGCGTTGATGATCGACGTGGACCGCTTCAAGCAGACCAACGACGTCCTGGGGCACCTGGCCGGGGACACGGTGCTGCGCGAGGTCGCTGGCATGCTGACTGCCCACGCGCGGGCCAAGGACGTGGTGGTCCGCACCGGCGGGGACGAGTTCGTGGTCCTGCTGGTCGACACCGACCTGGACGAGGCCACCGCGATCGCCGAACGGCTGCTGACCACCAGCGAGCGACTCGGGGTCGGTCTGGCCGCTCCCCAGGCCCCGGTGACCCTGAGCATCGGCGTGGCAGCGGCCCTGGACCTGCTCGACACCGATGCGCTGCTCGCCCAGGCCGACCGGGCCATGTACGAGGCAAAACGGGCCGGCGGAGGCCGGGTACGCGTCACCACGTGAGGGCGCCGGTGCTGATCCGGCCGAGCGTGCGGGCAGACTGTCCGGGTGCGCGTACCAGACGGTGCCGACCCTGCCGGCCAGCGGGCTGCCCGTACGCTCGCAGCCGGCCGGGCCGGGTGGCGCGGGCTGCGCCGCGCGTCGGCGAGCACCGCGCGGGGCGGCGCTCGCGGCACGCGACTGCTGGCCGGCCGTTTCCACCGTGCGGTGCATGCGGAGGGCGCTGACGAGACCGGGCTGTCCTCGCTGATCGAGATGCACGCCCTGTCGGTCAGCGGAGACGGGTTGGTCACCGTCGGGCTGGCCGGGTCGCTGCTGTTCGGCGTGAGCGCCGGTGCGGCCCGCGGCCAGGTCGCGATGTACCTGCTGTTCACCCTCGCCCCGTTCGCCGTGCTGGGGCCACTGGTCGGCCCCCTGCTCGACCGGCTACGGGGCAGCCGACGCATCGTGCTGCTGGTGACCTTGGTGGTCCGCGGCCTGCTGGCCTTCCAGATCGCCGAGGTCGTCCACCAGTCCGACCCCGTAGCCCTGTACCCCGAGGCGTTCATGCTGCTGCTGGCGTCCAAGGCCTACATCGTGACGCGCAGCGCGATCCTGCCCCGATTGCTTCCACCATCGATGAACCTGGTCCGAGCCAACAGCCGGATGGCTCTGCTCGCACTGATCGCCGCGACCGCGCTGACCCCGATCGGCGCGGGCTTGGCCAAGACCGCGGGCGCCGAGTGGACCCTGCGCATGGCCGGAGTGGTCTACCTGGTCGGCAGCGCGCTGACCCTGTTCCTGCCCGGGGAGCTCGATGTGGACGTCGAGTCCGCGCCCACATCGCGTACCTCGGCGCGCCCGCCCGGTCGACGCCTGCGCCTGCTACCCCAGCGGGCCCTCGGGGACATCGCCGGGCACGCCGTGTGGGCCGGCGGCGGCGGGCGGTGGCTCGGTGGGTTCGTCACGGTCTACCTGGCGCTGCTGGTCCGGCACGCCCGTCCGGGTGGCCTGCCCGGAGGCGCGACCACCCTCGTCCTGGTGGCCGCCGGGGCCGGGGCTGGGGCACTGGCCGGAAACGCGATGGGCACCCGGCTGTCCGGGCGTGCCCCCCAGGCGCTGCAGGTCGGCGCCCTGCTGACCGCGGTCGGCGCGCTGCTGGTCACGATCCTGGTCCTGTCACCGGTCACCCTGGTCGTACTCGGGGTGGCCACCGGAGCCACCCAGGCGTTGACCAAGCTGGCCGCGGACTCCCTGCTGCAGTCCCACATCCCGTACGAGGTCCGCTCGGCGGCGTTCGCCCGCTCGGAGAGCACCCTGCAGCTGTGCTGGGCGGTGGGCGGCGCGGTCGGCGTCGCTCCCCTCGCCCCGCGGCTGGCACTCGCGGTGGCGGTCGTGGTCATGGGCGTGGCCCTGGTCGACGCGGTGCTCAGTGCCCGGCGACACCGTCGTTCGCCTCCGTTGCACCGTCCCTCACGGCCGGCCCCGATGACATCGTGACGCCCCCGCTCGATCCATATCAGCCACTCGATCCGGACAAGCCAGCCATCCCTGTCCGGATCCGCCAAGGCGGGCACCATTCTCGGGCGGCGTGGGTCAGGACCACCCGAGCTCGGTCAACCGTTGCTCGTCCATCCCGACATGGTGTCCGATCTCGTGGACCAAGGTGATGTGCACCTGCGCACCCACCTCCTGCCGGTTCGCGCAGATGCGCAGCGTCGGGATCCGGAAGATCACGATCCGGTCCGGCAGCACCCCGGCGTACCAGGCGCCCCGCTCGGTGAGCGCCACCCCGTCGTACAGCCCGAGCAGGTCCTCGGGCTGGTCCGGGGGCGGCACGTCCTCGACCAGCACGACGACGTTGGTCATCGCCGCTGCGATGTGCTCGGGCAGCGCATCCAGCTCCTCGCCGACCAGCTCTTCGAAGGTCCCGGAGCCCATCTCGTACACCCGACCATGCTCGCACCGCACCGGTGCGGCCCGGTAGCCGCTTTGTCCCCCACCGGTACCGTCCCCTATGCTGTGCCAGTCCCCGACGGCGCCAGCCGTGTGGGCCACACGCGCCCTCATCGTCTAGCGGCCCAGGACACCGCCCTTTCAAGGCGGCAGCACGGGTTCGAATCCCGTTGGGGGCACGCACGACCAGCCAGAGCCCCCCCAAGGGCGACGGTTGACCTTGGTCCCGTGGAGCAGCTTGGAGTGCTCGCCACCCTGTCAAGGTGGAGGCCGCGGGTTCGAATCCCGTCGGGACCGCACGATCAGGCGGGTAGCTCCGTTGGCACGAGCGTCCGACTGACTGACAATCGGGGGGTCCTTCCTCGCATTTCTTGTGCACTCTCGACAAGACCGCCGGTGCCGGAGGGCGCTCCTGAGGGCCGAATGATGCGGCAAAGTATCGGATATCGGTGTGGCAAACGCGTGGCAAGCCCGGGCGAGCATGTCGCTGCGGCGGCTTCCACCCCCACCGAGGCACGCCAGCCCA
>JAJYSQ010000051.1 GCA_021793495.1 Actinomycetes bacterium | reverse complement strand
CCGTTCCGTCCCCGAGCAACCTCGGCCGCCGGGGTGCGCCGAACCCGGTTGCGGCTGCTGTTCTGGGGCTCCCTCGGTGGCGCCTGCGCGTCCATGGTGGGCCTGGCGGTGCTCTCGGTGCGCGGCAGCTTCCCGGTGCCCAACGACCCGTCACTGGGGTACTACGGGACCGAGACCCACGCCTTCGGACTGCTGGTGGGCGCTGCGCTGGCAGTGGTCTGGTCACCAGCCCGGCTGAGCTCCCGGGTCAGCACCGGTGTCCGGCGCACGCTGGACACCGTCGGCGCGATGGCCGTGCTGGCGATCATCGGCTGCTACGTGCGTCTCGACGCGTTCACCACCGGCTTGTACCGAGGCGGCTTCCTGGTGTTCTCCCTGATCACCGCGGTCGGCATCGCGGTCCTGGTGCATCCGGGGGCCCGACTGGGTCGGGTGCTCGGTGTCGCGCCGCTGCGCTGGATCGGGCTGCGGTCCTACGGGATCTACCTCTGGCACTGGCCGATCTTCATGCTGACCCGACCCGGGCTGGACGTACCGTTCGGCGGTGCGGACGACCTGGCCCTGCGCCTGGCGCTGACGCTGGCCATCGCCGAGGCGTCCTACCGCTGGTGGGAGCTGCCGGTGCAGCGTGGCGCCCTGGGACGGGCCTGGCGGGCATTCCGGGCCGCCAGCGGACGTACCGGAACCTGGCTCCGGCTTCGTGCAGTGGCCAGCGCCTCGGCGGCCGGCGTGCTGACCGGCACGGCGGCCGTTCTGCTGGCCACCGCCCCGGCGCACTCCGCCGCGGTCGCCAGCGCTGCCACGTCGGTGATCGTGCCGCTGCCCTCGGCCACCTCGCTGCCCTCGTCCTCGACCCCACCCTTCTCGTTCGATCCCCAGCGGCGACCGGTCCCCCGCACGACCGGCTCCCCCCCCGATCCCGTGCGGACGGCCGCACCAACCGGTGCTCCCTCCGCGACGCCGGGGGTCTCGACCACCCCGTCAGCGGGCGGGCGGTACGGGCCGGTCAGCGCCTTCGGCGACTCGGTGATGATCGATGCGGCTCCGTACCTGCAGAAGATGCTCGGCACGGTCGGGATCAACGCGGAGGTCGGGCGCCAGCCCTGGACCCTGGAAGAGGTGGTCCGGACGTACGCCACCGCCAGCCAGCTCGCTCCCGTGGTGGTGGTCCACACCGGGACGAACGGGGTGATCAGCCGGCACATGTTCACCGCGCTGATGAGTGCCTTGAGCAGCCGCCGGCTGGTCGTCGTGGTCAACGACCGGGTGCCCCGACCGTGGGAGCAGCTCAACGACCGGGAGCTGGCGGCCTGGGTGCCGCAGTACCCCAACGCCGTGATGGTCAACTGGTACCGGGCCTCCGGCGGGCACCCGGAGTACTTCTCCAGCGACGGGGTGCACCTGACGCCGGTGGGGGCGCAGGCATACGCCCGACTGGTGGTGGCGACGATCGCCTCACGAACCCCGGCCGCCGCGACCAGCGCCGGCTGAACCGGGTGCCGGTGCCGTGGCCCGGGCGATCAGCTCGCCCGCCCGAGGACTACCCCATCCGGTACACGCGTCCCATCCGGGCCCTGCCTGGTAGGCGCCGTTGCCGCCGACAGTGACGTCGCGAAAGTCCTGCCCCCCGGCGGCGTACGCCGTGGGGTTGACCAGCCCCAGCCGGTGCCCAGCCGTGGCGGCCGCGATCAGCAGCAGCGACCCCACCAGCGGGGCCACCGCGCTCGTGCCGCCCAGCACCAGGTCGGTACCGTCCACCCGTACCTGGTAGCCGGTGTCCGGATCGGCGTTCCCGGCCACGTCGGGCACCCCGCGGCCGCCTCCGTGCCCGGGGTTGGCCGAGACCGGGTCCACGCCCGCTGCGGACTGCCACGCCGGGACCGGGAACACCGCGCTCACCCCGCCGCCGGTCGCGCCGCCGCCGGGCAGGTCGTTCCACACCGTCTCGGCGAGCACCTGGGTGCCACGGGCTGTCAGCCGGGTCCCCCCGCACGCCAGGACGTACGGGCTGGCCGCGGGGTAGTCGACGTGCGCCAGACCGTCACCCACCCCGTCGCTGGACCCGTGGTCCCCAGCGGCCACCGTGACGCTCACCCCGGCCAGTGCCGCGTCGGTGAGCGCCCCTTCCATCGCGGCCCGGGCGGAGGCGGTCCAGGACTCCTCCGGACCGCCCCAGCTGATCGACAGCACGGCCGGGTCGTTGGTCGCGTCCGCCACCGCCGCCGCGATCGCGTCGACGAACCCGCGGTCGGTGTTCGGGGCGACATACATGACCAGCAGGGCTCCTGGAGCGCACGCCCCGGCTACCTCCAGGTCGAGCATCACCTCGGCGTCCGGGCCATCGGGCGTGCCGGTCGGGTCGCTGGTCGCCCCGTCGACGCTCACCGTACGAACCTCGGGGGTCACCAGGCCGAGTCCCGCGAAGTAGGTCTGCAGGTCGGCCGCGACCCATCCGCCACCGAGCTCGAGCACCCCCAGGCACCAACCCTGACCCGGGGGCGGGGTGACGTCGTGCACCGGCGGGTAGCCGTACGCCTGGGCCACCTGGGTCGGCAGGTATGACTGGGTCGGTGTGGTAGCCGATCGGCGCAGCCTCGGCCGGGCGATCGGACGGGTGTCCAGTCCGAGCACGGCCACCACCGCCTCGGCCAGCTCCTCCGGAAGGCGGACCGGCCCGTCGTGCGAACGGAACGACCCCTCGGGGTGGGTGTACTCGGTGAGCGTGACGCCCCAGGCGCTGCCCATCTGCCGTGCGGAGCCGGCCAGCACGACCCGTCGGCTGCTCGGATCCTCCGCGACCACCGTCAGCCCGGTCTGCTCGGCGAACTGGCGCACCCGGTCGACGTCGTGGGGGTCCGCGCCGCGGACCGCCACCAGCTCCTGTCGGCTCATCGCTCGTGCCTGCCCGACCCGAGGACCGGTGATCTGGCCCAGCAGGCTCGCTGTGCTTCCCGTGGCATCCGGTCGTGGTCGCAGCACGACGGTGACCTCGACGGGCTGGTCGGCAGCGACCGGGCCGGCGGGTTCGGCCCCTGGCCGGGCCAGTGCCGAGCTGCCGGCGAGCTCGTGAGTCCCCGGGCCGGGTAGTTGGGCCATCCGGGCTCCTTCTGGTGGGGCAGCGTCCTGGCGGGCAGCGTCCTGGCGGGGTGACGCCGATCGCCGTCCAGTCTCACCGGCGCCCGCCGGGGTCGTCCAGCCAGTGCGACGAGGCTAGACTCATCGGGCAGATCACCACGGCGGAGGGGCTCGCCGACAACCGCGCTGACGGGTCGCTACCGGTGCCACCGAGCACCGGCAGCCCGCGAAGGCCAACGGTCCCTGACCACCCGCGGACGCGCCCGGCGTGTCCGGGCAGTGCCGTCAGGAGGTGCCGTGCCCGCCCAACCCGCTCCTGACCCCGTCCGGCCCGACCAGGCGGCAGGCACCGAAGGTTCCGGAGGGCTTGCCGGGCTCCTGCAGCGGTTGGCCGACCTGCTGGGCCCCGAGCATCCCGAGCCGGGTGAGCTGCTCCGGCGCCTGGCGACCCAGCGGTTGCGGGTGGCCATCGTCGGTGAGGCCAAGCGCGGCAAGAGCACCCTGGTCAACGCGCTGCTCGGCCGGGACGTCCTGCCGATGGGGGTGACGCCGCTGACCGCGATACCCACCACGGTCCGCGCCGGGGACCGTGACGTGGTTCGCGTCCAGCTGGTACCCGGTTCGGCCGGGACGGGCACCGGTGCCCGACCAGCAGCGCCGGACGCGTCCGAGCACTCGTTGAGTGAGCTCGCCGAGTTCGTCACCGAGACCGGCAACCCCGGCAACGTGCGCGCGGTCCGTGAGGTGACCGTCGAGCTGACCACCCCCCTGGCGGTGCCCGGCCTGGAGCTGGTGGACACGCCCGGTACCGGATCGGTGTACACCCACAACACCGTGCAGGCGGTCGCGTCCATGGCCACCATGGACGCCGCCGTGTTCGTCCTGACCTCCGACCCGCCGATCTCCCAGGCCGAGCACGACCTGCTCGTCCAGGTCGCCCAGGCCGCCGTGCGGGTCAGCGTCGTGCTCAACAAGGCCGACCGGCTCGACGCGCAGGAGCTGGCGAGCGTCCGGGAGTTCACCCGGCGAGCACTCGAGCCCATCTTGGGTACCGACGTGCCGTTCTCTGCATGCTCGGCCCGCGACGCGCTCGCTGCTCGGCTTCGTGGAGACGAGCAGGCCGTACGGGACAGCGGGTTTGCCGCCTTCGAGACCGAGCTGGTCGGCTGGCTGGGGACCCACCGGAGGCAGGCGCTGACGATCTCACTGGCCCGTCACGGGCAGCGCCTCGCCGTCGCCGGTCTCGACGCGGCCCGCCTGACCCAGCGCGCCCACGAGCTGGCCGACGGTGATGACCGGCAGCGGGTGACGGTGTTCCGCCAACGCATCGGCGAGGTCGCCTCTGCCGGGCAGGATGCGCTGGCGATCGCGGTGGCGACCCAGGACCGGCTGCTCGCCGAGCTCGATCGTCGGTCCGAGCGGGCCGCCGCGCGGATCATCGAGACCCTGCGGGTCCGGGTGGCGCGCTTCCAGCAGACCGTGCTGGCCGATGCGCGCAGCACCGAGCGGGAGCAGAAGGGTCGCAGCTTCGTCATCGACATGGTCCGCGAGGCGGTCGAGGGCTGGCGTGCCGAGCAGACCTCGTGGGTTGCGCAGGCCCTTCGCGACCTGGACGACCGGTTGGCATCCGACCTGGACGCGAGGGTCGCCTCCGTGCGGCAGGCCGCCAGCGAGTTGCTGGGTCTGCAGCTCACGGTACCGGTCGAGCGCGTGCGGCTGGCCGAGGACGACCGGTTCGCCTACTACTTCTCCGACGACGCCGGGGTCACCGACCTGCTCGCCGGGTCGGTACGCCGTCACCTGCCCGGCCCTGTCGCCCGTCGGCGGACCGACACGTGGGTGCTGGAGCAGGTGGACCTGCTCGTCGACCGTCAGCTCGGCCGGGTGCGTTCGGACCTGGCGTCACGCATCGACGCCACCGGCCGCCGGCTGCGTGCCGAGGTCTCCCGGCGCAACGAGCAGATGGCCGATGGGCTGCTGGGGGCGCTGGACGCCGCGGTCACGATCGCCGCGAGCGGGCAGGAGGTCCGTGCCCGTGAGCTGGCCGGACTGGTGGCGCGGATCGCGGAGCTCGAGCGCGTCGCTGCCCGCCTCGCGGAGTCGGCCGCGCCGGCCGCGGGACAGCTCGACGCGATCACAGCGCGGCGACGAGGTACGCGGCGAGGATCGCCAGGAACACGTACAGCAGGTAGAGGTTGACGTCTCCGGACTGGATCGGGCGTACCAGGTCGGCCGACCATTCGACGGCTCGTACGACCGGGCGGTAGAGGTAGCGGGTGAACAGCGGGGTGGCTTCGGTCTCGTAGTGCACCGGCCCGGGTGCACCGGCCGGGTTGTCCGAGGCGGACACCGCCCCGACCGTGAAGAAGACCAGGATCAGCGCGGGTTCGGCCAGGCTGCCGATCCAGCTGGCGCGGGCCGCACCCAGGCCGCCCAGCGGGCTCGCGGTGTCCAGCCCGCCCAGCGAGATCGCGAAGCCGGCCAGGGCGAGCGCGAACGCACCGCCGATCAGATCGGCGAGGAAGGCCAGCGGCAGCGGCTGGCTGGTGATGATCGGCACGATCGCCGAGACGGTCAGGTAGCAGGCGAAGGCGACGAACGGCGCCCCACGGAAGACCCAGGAGGCGCCGGCGGAGATCACCTGCCCCTTGCGCAGGAGCTTGGCCAGGTCGCGGTACGGCTGCAGGACGCTGGGCCCGCGGTGCGAGCCGACCATCGCCTCCACCCGGGCGATGGCTCCGGCGTGCAGCAGGGCGAGCGCCACGACCCCCATGGCAACCACCTCCTCGCGCCGTGCGGCGGGTTCGGTAGAAGCCATCAGCCCGGAGGGTCCCGGCGGTACGCGAGCTTCGTC
The DNA here is from genome assembly GCA_021793495.1 of Actinomycetes bacterium. Classification (GTDB taxonomy): domain Bacteria; phylum Actinomycetota; class Actinomycetes; order JAJYSQ01; family JAJYSQ01; genus JAJYSQ01. The sequence goes on along the minus strand of JAJYSQ010000051.1, from coordinate 2,181 downwards.
GCGTGCGATGCCCGGAATCGACGTCCGGTGATCACCTCGGGGAAGGCCACGGCACCGGGGCGTTGCGCCGGAGCCGGGACGCGGTGGCGGCCCGTCGGGCGCTCGGTGCGGGTGAGTAGGGTCCTTGGCGGCAGGGCAAGTGGCAGCACGGAGCAACGAGGAGAGCGAGGCCCCGATGGCTTTGACCATCACCGCCGCGGATGCGGTCGAGATCCTGGACTCCCGAGCCCGGCCCACGCTGTGGGTCACCCTCACCCTGGCAGACGGCTCGATGGTCGAGACGGGCGTGCCCGCGGGGGCCTCCACAGGCGGCGGCGAGGCGGTCGAGCTGCGCGACCATGACCCGCAGCGCTTCGGCGGCCAGGGAGTGCTCGGCGCGGTTGCCGCGGTCCGCGGGGAGATCGCCGAGCTGCTCGTCGGCCGGACCTGGCCCAGCCAGGCCGAGGTTGACGACGCGTTGTGCGCGCTGGACGGCACCGACGACAAGCACCGGCTCGGAGCCAACGCGATCGTCGGGGTGTCGATGGCCGCAGCTCGCGGATTCGCCCACCAGGCCGGGCTGCCGCTGTACCGCAGCCTCGCGACACTTCCGCTGCTCGACGGTGTCGCACCGCGGATCCCGGTGCCCCACTTCAACGTGGTCAATGGCGGGGCGCACGCGCAGAACGCGCTGGCATTCCAGGAGTTCATGATCGCCCCGGTCGGTGCGCCCAGCATCGCCGAGGCGGTCCGGGCCGGGGCCGAGGTGTACGCGGCGCTGCGCGCGCGGCTGCATGCGGCGGGGATGCCCACCGGGCTGGGCGACGAGGGCGGGTTCGCCCCAGACCTCACCGAGCCGGAGGACGCCTGCGCCCTGCTGGTCGACGCCATCGAGTCCGCCGGATACCGTCCGGGTCCCGACGGGGTGATGCTGGCCATGGACCCGGCGGCCAACGGGTTCCACGACGCGCAGGGGTATTCGGTCGGCGGGCGTCGGCTGTCCAGCTCCGAGATGGTCGACCGGTACCAGGGCATGGTCGAGCGGTTCCCGATCCGGCTGCTGGAGGACGGGGTGGCCGAGGACGACGACGCTGGGTGGCGTGAGCTGACGGCACGGCTGGGTGGGCGGATCGAGCTGGTCGGCGACGACAACTTCACCACGAACCCGGCGGTCATCCGCCAGGGGATCGCCGACGGCATCGCGAACGCCGCGCTGATCAAGGTGAACCAGATCGGCACGGTGACCCAGACCCTCGAGGCGCTGGCCGTGTGCCGACAGGGCGGGTACGGCGCCTTCGTCAGCCACCGTTCCGGGGAGACCCCGGACGACTTCATCGCCGACCTGGCGGTGGCCAGCGGGTGCGGGCAGCTCAAGACGGGTGCCCCGGCCCGCGGTGAGCGGGTCGCCAAGTACAACCGGCTGGTGCTGATCTCCCACCGGGACCCGCAGATCCCCTACGGGCTCACCCGCTGAGCACCACCGCGTCCTCGTCGTCATCGTCCGTCCGGCTCGTCGCCTGCCCGCCGGCGACGAGCGCCTGATCCCGCCAGAGGTTGCCGAGGAAGGGTGCCGTCCGGCTCAGGCCCGATCCACGCAGGCCCGATCCACGCAGGCCCGATCCACGCAGGCCGCGCAGGTACCCGGCGATCGGCGGCCGCAGGTCCAACGACCCCAGCGTGTCCAGCCCGACGAAGCACGGCCGCATCCCGTCCTCGACCGGCTCGGGGTCGCCGGACCCGCGTGCGACCATGGCCAGGAACACCAGCTCGACGGTGCGCTCGTGGCGCGTCGGGTCGATGGTCTCGGACGCGAAGGCAATCCGCGCGGGGTGGACGTCCAGCCCGGTCTCCTCGACGACCTCCCGCCGCGCGCACGCGGCGATCCCCTCACCGGGACGCGGATCGCCCCCGGGCAGGACCCAGGTGACCTGCCCGGAGCGCTCGCGGCGCACCACGAGCAGCTCCTGGCCCCGGACCACCGCCACCGAGACGCGAAGCCGTACGCCGCCTTGTCCAGTCATGGTTGTGCTCCTACCGTGTCTGATGGACGCACCGGTCAGGTGCGTGGTCGCCGGTCGAGCCGTTCCTCGCCCCGCCCTCGGCGTCAACGTCCCGTGAGATGCTCCACGAGCCGGGCTTGCGCAGACGGGTGTGCCAGCTTGGCCAGGGCTTGCTTGAGCAGCTGACGGGTCCGCTCGAGAT
>JAJYSQ010000050.1 GCA_021793495.1 Actinomycetes bacterium | reverse complement strand
ACGTCCCTGGTGGTGGTGACTCTCGGCGACCAGGGCGCGTACGCCACCAACGGGGTCGGACGCGTGCGGGTGGACACCCCCGCGGTCTCGATCGCCGACACGGTCGGAGCCGGTGACGCCTTCACCGCCGGGCTGATCGACGCCCTGGCCCGCGCCGGCTGCCTGGGCCCTGGAAGCACCGAGCGGCTCGCCCGGGCGGGGGTGACGACCCTCCGGGGGGTGGTGTCCTGGGCCGCGCGCATCGCGGCCATCACCTGTACCCGGCCGGGTGCCGACCCACCGACCCGGACCGAGGCGGAAGCCTTCCCGGCCGACGCCGGAGCGCTCGGACCCGACCGGGAATAGGCTCCCGGCCGCCAGGCAGCACGCGGCTGCCGGCCATGCGGCATCACCCCTACCCCTACCCCTACCCCTACCGACGAGGAGCCGATCGACGTGGTCCACTTCCCTGAGCAGCCAGAGACGGCCGACATGGACACCGCACCCGACGGGGGCTACCGGATCGAGCACGACTCGATGGGCGACGTACGGGTTCCGGCGCACGCCAAGTGGCGAGCCCAGACTCAACGGGCGGTGGAGAACTTCCCGGTCTCCGGACTACGCCTGGAGCGGACGCACATCGCCGCCCTCGGCCAGATCAAGGAGGCGGCCGCCCGGGTGAACCGTCGGCTCGGGGTGCTCGACGACGCCACGGCGGGCGCGATCGAGCAGGCTGCGGCCGAGGTGGTCGCCGGTCGCTGGGACGACCACTTCCCGATCGACGTGTTCCAGACCGGCTCGGGAACCTCGAGCAACATGAACGCCAACGAGGTGGTGGCGACGCTGGCCTCGGAGCTGCTCGGTCGCTCGGTGCACCCCAACGACCAGGTCAACGCCAGCCAGTCCTCCAACGACGTGTTCCCCTCGTCGATCCACGTCGCGGCCACCGCGGGTGTGGTCACCGACCTCGTCCCAGCATTGGCGCACCTCGCCGGAACCCTGGAGGACAAGGCCCGGGAGTTCGCCGAGGTGGTCAAGGCCGGACGCACCCACCTGATGGACGCCACCCCGGTCACCCTCGGCCAGGAGTTCGGTGGGTACGCCGCCCAGGTGCGGTACGGGATCGAACGGCTGCACGCCTGCCTGCCCAGGGTGGCCGAGCTCCCGCTGGGGGGGACCGCGGTGGGTACCGGCATCAACACCCCCCCGGGGTTCTCCCCCGCGGTGATCGCCGAGCTGGCCGAGGCGACCGGGCTGCCGTTCACCGAGGCTCGTAACCACTTCGAGGCCCAGGGTGCCCGCGACGGGCTGGTCGAGTGCTCCGGTGCCCTGAAGACGATCGCGGTCGGCTTGTACAAGGTGGCCAACGACCTGCGGTGGATGGGCTCGGGACCGCGTGCCGGGCTCGCCGAGATCCACCTGCCCGACCTGCAGCCCGGATCCTCGATCATGCCGGGCAAGGTGAACCCGGTGATCCCGGAGGCCACCGCGATGGTGTGCGCCCAGGTGATCGGCAACGACACCACGATCACCATGGCCGGAGCGTCCGGCACGTTCGAGCTCAACGTGATGATGCCGGTGATCGCCCGGAACCTGTTGGAGTCGATCCGGCTGCTGGCGAACGTGTCCCGGCTGCTGGCCGACCGGGCGGTGGCCGGGATCACCGCCGAGGTGCAACGGTGCCGGGAGTACGCAGAGTCCTCCCCGGCGATCGTCACGCCGCTGAACCGGGTCCTGGGCTACGAGGAGGCCGCGGCCATCGCCAAGCAGGCCCTGGCCGAACGACGGACGATCCGCGAGGTGGTCGTCGCCCGCGGCCACGTCGCTGCCGGACGGGTGACCGAGGCCCGGCTGGACGAGCTCCTGGACGTCATGAGGATGACCCACCCGTAGCCAAGGGCCGGGATCGCTCACCCATGAGCCCGGTGCCCGGGCCACCAGGCACGACGGCCGAGGCTGACGGCGAGGTCGGTGCGCCTGCGCCGGCCGGCGCGAGACCAGACCACCCAGCCGAGCGGCGACAGGCCCCGCCGGGGCCTGGGCCCACGATGTCGAGGGCCAGAACACCCGCGATCCGATCAGGGTGAGCAGCGTGGTCAGCTCCTGGCTGACGACCCGGGGTGGGACCGTGACGAGCCGCTGCTGCGCGCCCGGCTGATCGAGGAGGTACCGGCGCTGCTCGCCCGCGACCGGGAGCAGTACACGGCGCTCGAGGTGCGTAGCCTCCTGGCGGAGTCCCTCGACCTGCTCGTGGACGGGTCGCGCCATCCGACACCGCCCCCCGGCTCGGTCAGCCGGGGATCTCCTCAAGCATCTCGGTGACCAACGCGGCGATCGGCGAGCGCTCGGACCGGGTCAACGTGACGTGGGCGAACAGCGGATGACCCTTCAGTCGCTCAACGACCGCCACCACCCCGTCGTGGCGACCGACCCGGAGGTTGTCCCGCTGGGCGACGTCGTGGGTCAGCACCACCCGGGAGCCCGCGCCGATACGGGACAGCACGGTCAGCAGCACCCCGCGCTCCAGCGACTGGGCCTCGTCGACGATGACGAACGCATCGTGCAGCGAACGACCGCGGATGTGGGTCAGCGGCAGCACTTCCAGCACGCCGCGGGCCACGATCTCCTCGATGACGTCGGGGGTGGTCAGAGCCCCGAGAGTGTCGAAAACCGCCTGGCCCCAGGGCGACATCTTCTCGGCCTCGTTGCCCGGTAGGTAGCCCAGGTCCTGCCCACCGACGGCGAACAGGGGCCGGAACACGATCACCTTGCGGTGCTGACGGCGTTCCAGCACGGTCTCCAGCCCGGCGCACAAGGCCAGGGCGGACTTTCCCGTGCCGGCACGCCCCCCGAGGGACACGATGCCGACCTCCGGGTCGAGCAGCAGGTCGAGGGCGACTCGCTGCTCGGCGCTACGGCCGCGTAGGCCAAACGCCTCACGGTCCCCGCGGACCAGGCGCACCTGTTTGTCCGGGGTCACCCGCCCCAGGGCACTGCCCCGGTCGGAGACCATGACCAGCCCCGTGTGGCAGGGCAGGTCCAGCGCCTCGGCGACGTCGACCCGATCCTGGGCGTACAGCGAGTCCACCAGCTCACAGTCCACGACCAGCTCCACGATCCCGGTCCACCCGGACTCGCGCGGCAGCTCGGCCATGTACTCCTCGGCCGCCAGCCCGAGGGCCGATGCCTTGACCCGCATCGGCAGGTCCTTGGAGACCAGCGTCACGTCGTGGCCCTCGGCGGCCAGGTTGCGGGCCACCGACAGGATGCGCGTGTCGTTGTCCGCCAGCCGCAGCCCCGCCGGCAGGACCGTGGGGTCCGCATGGTTGAGCTCGACGCGCACGGTGCCGCCCAGCTCGCCGACCGCGATCGGCTCGTCCAGCCGGCCATGCTCGACCCGCAGGTCGTCCAGCAGCCGCAGGGCATTTCGGGCGAAGTAGCCAAGTTCCGGGTGATGACGCTTGGCCTCCAGCTCGGTGACCACCACCACCGGGAGAACCACGTCGTGCTCGTCGAAGCGCAGGAGAGCCCGCGGATCGGCGAGAAGCACGCTGGTGTCCAGGACGAACGTTCGCCGGGCGGCCTGCGCAGACCGGCGGGAGCGAGATGACGCCACGATGGATCTCCTCACCAGCCGGCTTCCCCACCGGCCGTCAGGCACAGACGCTACGCCGCTACTGCCCTTCTGCCCGACGCCGACACGCCCGGGCGCGGGTGACATCGCGGTGAACTCTCCGGCCTTCCTGAGCCAGGTGGCGGGCAGCTGTCGGCCCGGGGTGCCAGGTGGCGGCCCCGACGGGAAGTCCCTGGCGGGCGCTGGCCCGTGCCGGGTGCGGGACACGAGCGTGGGCGATCTGTTCCCTGGTGCGCAGGACACGGGGTTCCCCGGTCTGGGGCTCATGGTGGCTGGCCGGGATGCCCGGTGAGGTCGAGGAGTGCGGGTAGGTCAGATCTGCCCGGCGTGCAGGGCGGTGCGGGTGCGGGGTGGTCGGGTGGCCAGCGCGCGGGCGGTGTCGATGGCGTCCCGGTGCAGGGCGTGCAGCCGGGCGACGTGGGCAGCCAGGTGGTGCGGTGCACCCGGTCGCTGGTGCCGAACACATGTCCGGCTCTACGGGAGGACGCCGCCTCGAGCAGCCGGAGCCTGTGGGCAGGAACCGCTGCACGCCAACGGTTTCTGGACCATCCGACACCGGGCAGCAGGTGACAGCAGCCCCCGCTGCCCGGCGCACCCACCCGAGACCACGTTCGCTCCACGACGGTCCTGCAACGCGGATCAGGAGCCGTACCGGCGCTCACGGTCGGCGTAGGAGCGTAGTGCCCGCAGGAAGTCGACCTTGCGGAACGCCGGCCACATCGCTTCGCAGAAGTAGAACTCAGAGTGCGCCGACTGCCACAGCAGGAAACCGCTGAGCCGCTGCTCCCCCGACGTGCGGATCACCAGGTCGGGGTCGGGCTGGCCCTTGGTGTACAGGTGCTCGGCGATGTGCTCGATCTGGACCACCTCGGCCAGGGACTCGATCGAGGTGCCACGCAGAGCGTGCTCGTGGAGCAGGGCCCGGACCGCGTCGGTGATCTCCCGGCGCCCCCCGTACCCGATCGCTACATTGACCACGATCCCGTCGACCGCTGCGGTCGCCGCCTCCGCCTCCTTGAGCAGTCGAGCGGTCTCGGCCGGCAACAGGTCCAGGGCGCCGACCGGGTGGATCCGCCACCGCCGGGTGGCAGCCAGAGCCGTCACGGTGCCTTCGATGATCCGCAGCAGCTCCGCGAGCTCCTCCGCGGGTCGGGCCAGGTTGTCGGTGGACAACAGCCACAAGGTAACGACCCCGACGCCCACCTCTTCGCACCAGCCGAGAAACTCCTCGATCTTGGCCGCACCGCGACGGTGCCCATCGCTGACCTGTTCGCCGCTGGCCCGGGCCCACCGACGGTTGCCGTCCAGGATGACCCCCACGTGGTGGGGGACGGCCGCAGGCACCAGCGATCGCTCCAGCCGACGCTCGTACACCCCGTACGCGAGGTCCCGAAGCCCCACGATCGGCTCCTTCCCGCGTGGACCGTCACCGCACGGCTGGGCCCCGCACGACCACCGCCACCGTACCCGGATCGGGATGAAGAGGCAGTGAAGGCACCCGACGGGGTCACTGACCGCGTACCACCAGCACCGGACACCGGGCGTGCCGTACGCACTGCTCGCTGACCGAGCCCAGCAGGAGCCCGGCGAACCCGCCGCGCCCACGAGAGCCCACGACGAGCACCTCGGCACCCGTGCTCGCCTCGATCAGCGCCTGGGCCGCCGGTCCGTGCACCACGTGCGCCTGGACCGTGACCCGTGCGTCGGGGTCGACCAGCTCGGCCAGGGCCGACTCCAGGTCGTCGGCGACCGCTTGCTCGTACTCCGGCAGGCTGGGCACGAACGTCGGCTCCCAGGTCGGCGGGCGCGGCGCGGAGATGATGCTCCAGGCTCGTAGGACGTGCAGCACCGCTCCGCGGCGGGCGGCCTCCGCCACCGCGTACCGAACAGCCCGTCCGGCACCGGGCGAGCCGTCCTCACCCACCACGACCCCGCCGTCGGGCACGAACCGCTCGACCACCTGTGCCGCTGTCCGCCCACCCTCGTCCATCCCGCACCTCCGTGGTCCTGCGCCTGCTCCCGGTCCGGATGCCTCACGGTAGATCGGCAGAACCCTCGCCAACAGGTCCGAAAGTCCCGGTGACGCTCGGGTGGGCCCCGACTCCGGCGGCGAGCACCTGCGGGTCGGTGGTCGGGGCCAGACAGGAGAAGTGCCGGCAGATGTACGCGGTGGCCGGGCCGGCTGCGCCGGGACGATCGGCCAGCAGCGGACATCCAGGCTGCTCGAGGTCGGAGCCGTACGGTCCGACGGCCACGACCACCCCCGGTGCCGTGCCTGCCAGGGCGATCCGGTGGAGAACTCCGCGCGCACGGTCGCCGATCGGACCCAGCACCGCAACCTCGCGCGGCCCGTCGGCCAACGCCTCGGCCACGGCCAGCCCCCACCCGAGGGAGCGGGGGTGCTGGCGGACCAGCGGGGTGACCATCCCGAGTGCCGCCTCGGCCGCGTGCCGGTGAGCCTCGGAACCGGTGTACGCCGCGTACCCGAGCAGCGCCCCGGCGAGCGCAGACACCCCGGACGGCGTGGGACTGTCCGTGGCGTCCTGCGGACGGCGCACCAGCGGTGGGACACCCTCGGATGGCGAGCCCACGCCCGGGGCCACCGCGGGCGTTGCCGCGTCGTAGAACGTCCCGTCGGCGTCGCGGAAGTCGGCCAGCGCTACGTCCAGCAGCTGTCCCGCGACCTGCAGCCACGACGGGTCCGCGGTCGCCGCGTACAGCGCCAGCAGGCCTTCAGCCAGGTCGGCGTAGTCCTCGAGGACCGCCGGCGGAGATCCGGCGACGCCGTCGCGGGAGGCGCGGACCAGCCGACCGTCGGGTCTGCGGTGCACCCGCAGCAGCAGGTCGGCGGCGTCCCGAGCCGCCCGGAGCAGGACCTCCTGGTTCAGCAGCATCCCCGCTTCCGCCAGTGCCGCGATCGCCAGGCCGTTCCACGCGGTGACCACCTTGTCGTCGCGCCCCGGGTGGACCCGACCGTTGCGGACCGCGGCCAGGCGGGTCCGGACCCGCGTCCAGCGGTCCTGCTCGGTGGGGCCGTCGGGCTCCTGGGCAAGCTGGAGGACCGAGGTACCGCGCTCGAAGGTACCTGCCGCGGTGACCGCGCACCGCGCGGCCACCCACCGGCCGTCCTCCTCGCCGAGCGCGGCCCGCAGCTGGCCAGGGGTCCAGACGTAGTACGTCCCCTCGCCACCGTCGCTGTCGGCGTCCAACGAGGAGGCGAACCCGTTCTCGGCGGTGCGCAGCTCGGCAAGCAGGAAGCCCGCGGTCTCCCGAGCGACTCGCCGTCCGAGCGGGTCACCAGTGGCCCTCCACCAGTGCAGGTAGCTGCGCAGCAGCAGCGCGTTGTCGTACAGCATCTTCTCGAAGTGCGGGACGACCCAGCCGGCATCGACGGAGTACCGGGCGAACCCGCCGGCGAGCTGGTCATAGATCCCCCCGTGGGCCATCGCCCGGGCGGTTCCGGCCACCATGTCCAGTGCCGCAGCCGACCCGGTCCGTGCGTGGTGGCGCAGCAGGTGTTCCATCGTGGTCGAGGGTGGGAACTTCGGCGCGCCGCCGAAACCACCTCGGACCGGGTCGTACGACCCGGTCAGGCCCACCACCGCCGCGTCCAGCTCCTCCGGTGCCGGGGGCGCTCCCGCGACCGGGGCACGCCGGGCCCCCAGCTGCCGGGCTACGACCTCTGCCGCGCCCAGGACGTCGCCACGGCGCTCCCGCCACGAGGTCGCCAGGGCGGCCAGCACCTGGGGGAATCCGGGCATCCCGTGGCGCGGGGTCGGAGGGAAGTAGGTACCGCAGTAGAACGGGGTCCCGGCGGGGGTAGCGATGACGGTCATCGGCCATCCCCCCTGGCCGGTCATCGCCTGGGTGGCTTCCATGAGCACCGCGTCCACGTCGGGGCGCTCCTCGCGGTCCACCTTGACGTTGACGAAGTGCTCGTTCATGAACGTTGCGGTCGTCGGATCCTCGAACGACTCGTGGGCCATCACGTGGCACCAGTGGCACGCCGCGTACCCGACGGAGATCAGCAGCGGTCGGTCCAGCTGCCGGGCGGCGGCGAACGCCTCTGGCCCCCACTCGTACCAGTCGACCGGATTCTCCTGGTGCGCCAGCAGGTACGGGCTGGTCGCACCGGCCAGACGGTTCATGCCCACCATCGGCCCAACGTACCGGCGCCGGTACGGTGACGTCTGCGCCGGTACGTGGGGCCGATGGTCAGGATCCGGCCGGGATCCAGGCTTTCCACACAGCACTGTTTGCCGCCGCCCACGCAGCGGCAGCGGCTTGCGGCGACATCTTCTTCGCCGCGATCAGGTCGGAGATCTGGTCCTGCTGAGTGTTGGTCAGCTTCATGTTCCGCAGCAGCTGGTACGCCGGAGAGTTGGCCGCAGCGAACTTCGCGTTGAATGCCTTGTACAGGTTATAGGTCGGGTAAGCACAGTTGATCTTACCCGCAGCCAGCGCACCGCAGGCTGGGGTGTAGGCAGGAAGCTTCACCTCGGACAGGCTCAGATAGGCGT
>JAJYSQ010000049.1 GCA_021793495.1 Actinomycetes bacterium | reverse complement strand
CCCGGCAGCTCCCGTCGATCCCGTCGATCCCGTCGGCCCCGCGGTGTAGTTTCCGCCCGTGGCGACGAGCAACCGGGCCCGCGGCCGCGGCGGGCGACCCTCCGGGGTACGCCGCTGGCCGAGCTGGCCGAGCTGGGTCAACCTCGTCCTGGCCCTCGGGGTCAGCGCCGTGGTCATGGCGGTGTTCGCCCTCGGTGCGGGCACGGTGCCCGCGCTCGGGCCGGCCCTGGACGCCGGCCGGGGGGTGTGGACGTCGACCGCGGACGCCCTGCTGCCGGGGTCACAGACGCTGCGCCTGCCGGGCCTGCACGCTCCGGTCACCGTGAGCTTCTCTGCCCAGGGCACGGCCAGCATCCTGGCCGGCGACGACCATGACCTGTTCCTGGCACTGGGGTACGTCCACGCGCACTTCCGCCTCGAACAGATGGACCTGACCCGCCGCCTCGGCGAGGGGCGGCTCGCGGCGCTGGCCGGGCCGGCTGCGGTGTCCTCGGACACCTTCGAGCTTCAGCTCGGCCTGGTGCGGACCGCGCAGGCCGAGTGGGCGGACACCTCGGCGACCAGCCCCGCCGGTGCGGCGCTGGCCGCGTACGCCCAAGGGGTCAACGACCAGATCGCCCAGGATCGGACCAACGGTCGCTGGCCAGCCCTGTTCTCCCTCACCGGGGTGTATCCGCGGGCCTGGACCCCGGTGGACAGCCTCGTCCTGCAGGGGATCTTGACCCAGCAGCTGGACTTCACCACGACACCGCTGGACTACGCGGTGCTGGCCCGCACCCTGGGGTATGCCCGCACCATGGCGTGGTTCCCGGTGCTGGCCGTCAACGCCCAGCACCCGTACGATCCCGGTCCCTACCAGGACCTCGGGGTGGCGCCGATGGTGGCGCAGGCCTCGGTGCCCACGCCCGCCTCGAGCGGCCCAGCCTCCGTGAGCACCAGCGGCCCAGCCTCCGCCCCCATCTCGGCCGCGCTGGCCGAGGCGGCCGGGGCGCTGCTGGCTCGGACGCGGGCCTTGCCGGCGGGGGAGATCCACCGGACCCCGGACAGCAACGCCTGGGCGGCGGACGGACCGGCCGTGGCCGGCGGCCTGGCGATGCTGGCCGGGGACCCGCACCTGAACCAGACGCTGCCCTCGGTGTGGTTCCAGGTGGCGTTGCGCTCCCCGGACCTGGACGTCACCGGGGTCAGCGTGCCCGGGCTACCCGGCGTGCTGATCGGGCACAACCAGCACATCGCGTGGTCGCTGACGGACGTGCAGAACCAGTCGACCATGTTCTACGCGGAGAGGACCGATCCGGCCCGGCCCGGCCAGTACTACTGGCGGGGCGCCTGGCATCGGATGCGCACCATCGACTACACGATCCGGGTCCGTGGGGCCAGCCCCGTCCACCTGGCCGTGCAGCTGACGGTGCACGGGCCGATCATGACCCAGGCCGGGCAGACGGTGGCCGTGGACTGGGCGGGCAACCGCCCCTCCCCGGACGTCGCTGCGCTGCTCGGCGTCGGCCAGGCCGCGACGTTCGCCCAGTTCCGCGCGGCGCTCACCGGGTGGCTGGCCCCCACCCAGAACTTCGTGTACGCCGACGACCGGGGCAACATCGGGGCCATCTCCCCCGGGTACTACCCCCTGGTCCCGGCGGGGGCCACGCCCTGGCTGCCGATGCCGGGAACCGGGGTCGACGACATCATCGGCACCATCCCCTACGCCGCGGTCCCCCAGGTGTACGACCCGCCCGGGCACACCGTGATCACCGCGAACCAGCGCCCGGTCTCCGGCGCCTACCCCTACTACATCGGAACCAGCCTGGACTTCTTCGACGTCGGCTACCGGGTCGCGCAGATCTCCTCGATGATCGACGGCCGCAGCGGCATGGACCGGGCAGACTTCGCCGCGGTGCAGAACGACGTGCACGACCACCTGGCGGGCCTGATCGTGCCCCGGCTGCTGTCCGCCCTGGGCAGCGGGGCGCTCTCCCCGACCGAGCAGGCGGCCCGCGCGGAGCTCGCCGGGTGGGACGGACGGATGACCGCATCGTCGCCGGCCGCCAGCGTGTGGTGGACGTTCTGGACCGACTACCTCACCGCGGTGTTCGGCCCCTGGTGGTCGGCGGCGAAGGTGCCGGTGCACCTGGACCCGGACGGACTGAGCGTGGCCCCGGCGCTCGTCAGCCTCGACCAGGACCTGCAGGCCTGGACGCTCACCGAGCCGGCCAGCTCCGCGTTCACCCTGCCGGACGGCACGCGGCGCACCGGGCCAGGGGTGATGCGCCAGGCGTTCGCCACCGCGGTGGCCCACCTGTCGAGCACTCTCGGCGGTCAGCCAGGCAGCTGGGCCTGGGGCCGCATGCACGCCCGACAGTTCCCCGCGCTGTCCCAGGCCCCGGCGCTGGGGTACGGTCCGCGGGCATCGGGTGGCGACCCATGGACCGTTGACGCGGCCGACGGCGGCCTGGTCTCCACCGCAGGCCCGAGCTGGCGGATGATCGTGCGCTTCACCGGTCCGGGACGTTCGACGGCCGAGGGGGTGTACCCCGGCGGCCAGAGCGAGAACCCGGCCTCCCCCTGGTACGCCGACCAGGTCGCGGCGTGGTGGGACGGCCGGTACTACCCGTTGCTGCTCGCTGCTGCGCCGGCCGGCGCAGCGACCTGGTCTCTGGAGCCCCGGTGAGATCCACGGTCTCGGCCCGGACGGCTCGCCGGTCCTCCCCGGCGCGTCGACGCGGACCGGGTGGGGCGCTGCTGGCACTGGTGGTCGGCGCCGGTGTCGTCGGGGCCGGCGCGTGGGCCGGTGCCTGGTACCTGCCCTTCGTGGTCGGCCTGGGGCTGGCCGTGATCGCCCCTGCCCCGCGGTGGTCCTCCCGGGGGGTGGTTGGGCTGGCCGTGGCCAGTGGCGTGGTCGGGTGGGGGTGGCCCTTGCTCTGGCTGTCGGCGCGCGGCCTACCGGTCGGGGCCACCGCCCGGGTCGTGGCTGCTCTGGCCGGCATCCCGGCCTACGCTGCGGTGGGCGTCGTGGCGGCGCTGCTGGTGTCAGGGGTCCAGGGGCTGCTCGGTGCGTGGTCCGGTCGAGCCCTGGTCCAGGCGCTCGGTGGCGGTGCCCGCCGGTGAGCCCCGGTTTCTCCTCCGGTCCCGGTCACGGCAGACTGCCCGCATGCGCCTGGACCACGTCTCCTACGCCACCAGTCCAGCCGAGCTGGGCGAGGTGGTGCAGCGTCTCGGTGCCGCCGTGGGTGCGCCGTTCGTCGACGGCGGCGTCCACCCCCGGTTCGGCACCCGCAACTTCGTGCTCCCACTGGCCGGGGGCAGCTACTTGGAAGTAGTCGCGGCGCTGGATCACCCGGCGGCGGAGACGGCCCCGTTCGGGCGCGCGGTCCGCGGCCGTGCCGAGATGGGCGGGGGCTGGTTGGCCTGGGTGGTCGCGGTGGACGCCGTGGACGAGGTCGAAGCCCGGCTGGGCCGAGCAGCGGCGCCCGGTAACCGGCGGCGTCCGGACGGCATCGAGCTGCGGTGGCGACAGATCGGGGTGCTCGACGTGATCGACGACCCCAGCCTGCCGTTCTTCGTCCAGTGGCTGGTGGGCCCGGAGCTGCACCCGTCGGCGGGAGCCCGGACCGACCTGCGCATCGACCGGCTGGAGATGGCCGGGGACCCAGCGGCCGTCGCCGAGTGGCTGGGCCCGGATGGTGCCGGCGTCCTCGACCAGATCAGCATCGAGTGGGTGGACGCACCAGAACCCGGGCTGGTCGCCGTGCAGGTGGCCACCCCACGCGGGCCGGTGCGCCTGGACTGACCCTCCCCGGTGGCCGGTGGCTTCCCGGTGACGGGGAGGGTTCAGAGGAGATCAGCCCACCCGGGGAAGATCAGCCCACCCACACCGACTTGACGTTGGTGAACTCGCGGATGCCGTGCGTCGACAGCTCGCGCCCGTACCCGGACCGCTTGATCCCACCGAACGGCAGCTGCGGGTAGGACGTGGTCATCCCGTTGATGAACACGGCCCCGGCCTCGATCTCGTTCGCGAAACGCTCCTGCTCGTCCCGGTCGGTGGTCCAGGCGTTCGACCCGAGCCCGAAGCTCGTCGCGTTGGCCACCGTGATCGCCTCGTCGAGACTGCCCACCCGGTACAGCGCTGCCACCGGTCCGAAGGACTCCTCGGTGTAGAGCCGCATCGCCGGGGTGACCCCGGCCACGATGGTCGGGGGGTAGTAGTAGCCAGGCCCGTCCCACCGCTGCCCGCCGCACAGCAGGCTCGCACCATGCTCGACCGCGTCGGTGACGAGCCCCTCGATCTCGACCCGGGCGTCCTCGTTGACCAGCGGCCCGACGTCCGTGCCCGGGTCGGTCGGGTCCCCGACCACCAGCGCCGACATCCGCTCGACGAACCGGCGGGTGAACTCCTCGTACACCTCGGTGTGCACGATGAACCGCTTGGCCGCGATGCACGACTGCCCGTTGTTCTGGCACCGGGCGGTCACCGCCACCTCGGCTGCGCGAGCCACATCGGCCGACGGCATCACGACGAACGGGTCGGACCCGCCCAGCTCGAGGACCGTCTTCTTGATCTCATGCCCACACGTCGCCGCCACGGCCTGACCGGCCGCCTCGCTGCCGGTCAGGGTGGCAGCGGCCACCCGTGGGTCGCGCAGCACGCGGTCGACCGCCGCCCCGCCGATGAGCAGCGTCTGGAAAGCCCCGGCCGGGAACCCGGCGCGGGCGAACACGTCCTCGAGGTACAACGCGGTCTGCGGCACGTTCGAGGCGTGCTTGAGCAGCCCGACGTTGCCCGCCATCAGCGCGGGGGCCGCGAACCGGACCACCTGCCAGAGCGGGAAGTTCCACGGCATGACGGCGAGCACCACGCCGAGCGGCTGGTAGCGCGTGTACGCCCGTACGGCCCCGACCTGGTCGGGGTCGACCGGCTCGTCGGCGAGGAAGGACGCGGCGTGCTCGGCGTAGAAACGAGCCGCCCGGGCGCACTTGGCGATCTCGGCCCGGGCCGAGATCAGCGTCTTGCCCATCTCCAGGGTCATCGTCGCCGCGGTGGTCTCCGCCTCGGCGTCCAGCAGGTCCGCGGCGGTGCGCATCCACCCGGCCCGCTCGGCGAAGGAGGTGCGCCGGTAGGCCGCGAACGTCTCGGCGGCCCGGGCGATCCGCGTGTCGACCTCGGCGTCGGACATCGGGTCGAAGGTCTTCACTACCTGCCCGGTCGCGGGGTTCGTGGTGGCGATGGCCATGGATCCTCCTGGAGCTGTGGGCGCCGGGTGCGGTGCGCCCGATCGGTGCTGGCCCGATTCTGGACCATCGCCACGCTACCCGCCCATCGCCACCATCCCGGCTCCGACCACGACCAGGGCCGCGGCCAGCAGCCGCCGTCGACCGGCCGGTTCGCCGAACAGCCGGATCCCGGCCACGACCCCGAGCAGCACCCCGACCTCTCGCAGCGGGGCGACCACGGTGACCGGGGCGTACCGGTAGGCGGTGAGCACCAACAGGTAGGACGCGGGGCTGAGCAGGGACTGGCCGACGATCTCGCGGCGGTACCGGCGTACCGCCCGGCGAACCCGGTCCTGGTGGTGCGCCACCCAGCCGGCGAGCAGCAGCGCTCGACCTGCCTCCCCGGCCCACTCCTGGACCAACGGTGGGGTACCCAGGCTGGCGACCGAGTGAGCGTCCCACACCGTGTACGCGGTGATCACCGCCGCGATCCCCAACCCCCAACCCACTCCACGCAGGGAGGGGGTGGCGCCTTGGCGGCCCGGCCACCCCAGGGCGAGGACCCCCAGGCTGATCGCCAGGATGCCGAGGACCCCCAGGGGGGTGACGCGGTCCCCGAGCAGTGCCACCGCCACGGCAGAGGCCGCCAGCGGCGCGACCCCACGGGCCACCGGGTACACCACGGACAGGTCGTGGCCCCGGTAGGCCCGAGCCAGTGCGAGGAAGTAGGTGGTGTGCAGCACCCCCGCCCCGATGAGGAACACCACCCCGGTGCGGGACGGGCGGTACCCGGTCACCAGCAGGAGCGCCAGCACCGGGGCGGCCCACAGGGTGGCTGAGGCGGCCGCAGTGGCCGCGACGTACGCGGTGCCGGCCGGCCCAGCCCGCTTCGCCAGCACGTTCCACCCGGCGTGGGCGCTCGTCGAGGTCAGGACGAGGCCGATCCCGAGGCCGTACATGGGATCCCGACACTAGACCGTAGGGAGCGACCGTCCGCTGGGGGTGGTTGCGGGTCGGGGTACGGGTCGGGGTGCGGGTCGGGGTCGGTGGACACGCCGGAGGATCGGCCCGCCGTGGCGGCCTGGCGCGAGGGGCTGGTCGCTAGGCTGCGCCGCTGGGAGGTCGTCGCGTGGCGCAGGATGGTTTCGACTGGTCGCACCTGCCCGGCTGGCTGGTCGAGGGCCTGGCCCGCGACCTCGACCTGCCTGGGTCCAGCCCGCTGCACGCGCTACGCGCCACCGCCGGGCCCGTACCGGATCAGGCGTGGGTGCACCGGGCGTGGCCCAGCCTGCGCGAGAAGTGGCTGGCGGCCGACCGGCGGGCACGCCGCCGGGTCGTCGACGCGTTGTGGGAGCACACCGAGCACACCGGGCCCCGCCCACAGGACGCCGCGGGCGAGCTGGACTTCCTCACCGCCCACCCGCACACCCCGATCCTCGACCAGGTCGTGCTCGGCGTGCTGCTCGCCACCGGGGGCGCCACCGGCACCCCAGCACCCGCGGCGGGCCAGTCGCCGCCCTCACCCCGAGTGGTACGGGCTCCTCGACCAGCCGGCCGCTCGTCTGGAACCAACGGTGGTGAGCCGCTGGGCTTCGAAGCCACCCTGTGGAAGGCCGCTGACAAGCTCCGGGGGTCGATGGACGCCAGTGAGTACAAGCACGTCGTGCTCGGCCTGGTGTTCTTGAAGTACGTGGACGACGCGTTCGCCGAACGACGCGCCCAGCTCGCCGACGAGCTCGGCGTAGACGGGATCACGGGGGAGGCCGCCGAGGAGCTGCTCGAGTCCCGCGACGAGTACACCGGTGCCGGGGTGTTCTGGGTGCCGGCGGAGGCCCGCTGGGACTACCTGCGGTCCCACGCCAAGCAGGCCGAGATCGGCAAGCTCATCGACACGGCGATGGACGCGATCGAGGCCGAGAACCCGAGCCTGCGCGGCGTCCTGCCGAAGACCTACGCTCGGCCGAGCCTGGACGTGCGCCGCCTCGGCGAGCTGGTCGACCTGATCGCCGGCCTCGGGCTCGGCACGGCCGAGCACCGGGAGAAGGACCTGTTGGGCCGGGTGTACGAGTACTTCCTCGGGAGATTCGCTACCGCCGAAGGCAAGGCCGGTGGGGAGTACTACACGCCGCGCAACATCGTCAGAGTCCTCGTGGAGATGATCGAGCCCTACCAGGGCCGGGTCTACGACCCGTGCTGCGGCTCGGGGGGCATGTTCGTGCAGTCCGAGCGCTTCGTCGAAGCCCACGGCGGCGGCCGCAACGACATCGCTGTCTACGGCCAGGAGCTCAACGACACCACGTGGCGATTGGCGAAGATGAACCTCGCCATCCGGGGCATCGAGGCCGACCTCGGACCACGGTGGGCCGACACGTTCCACGACGACCTGTACCCCGACCTGAAGGCCGACTACATCCTCGCCAACCCGCCGTTCAACATCTCCGACTGGGGCGGCGACCAGCTCCGAGACGACCCCCGCTGGCGCTACGGCGTCCCGCCGACCGGGAACGCCAACTACGCCTGGCTGCAGCACATGGCATCGCACCTCTCACCGAGGGGCATAGCAGGCGTCGTGCTGGCCAACGGGTCGCTGTCCTCCCAGCAAGCCGGAGAAGGCGAGATCCGAGCCAAGATGGTCGAGGACGACCTGGTGGAGTGCATCGTCGCGCTGCCCGGGCAGCTGTTCTACTCGACCCAGATCCCTGTGTCTCTCTGGTTCTTGAACCGCAACAAGCGCAACGGCACCGCCCGTGGCAACTGGCGCGACCGGCGTGGCCAGGTGCTCTTCATCGACGCCCGCAAGCTCGGCACGATGGTGGACCGCACGCATCGGGGGCTCACCGCCGCCGAGATCACCCGCATCGCCAGCACCTACCACGCCTGGCGAGGCGAACCCGATGCCGGCGCATACGAGGACGTGCCGGGCTT
>JAJYSQ010000048.1 GCA_021793495.1 Actinomycetes bacterium | reverse complement strand
ATCTGACGAACCACGCCTCGAACGCGCTGGGTGGCAGGTAGACCCCGCGCTCGAGCATGGCGTGGAAGAAAGCCGCATACCGCCAGGACTGCTGCGCCCGAGCGCCGCGGTAGTCGACCACGTCGGCGTCGACGAAGAAGATGCTGAACATGCTCCCGGCGGTGGAGACCCGGTGAGGTACCCCCGCGGCGGTCAGCGCGTGGCTGGCCGCGGCCGAGATCTGGGCGGACACCGCATCCACGTGGTCGTAGACCGACGGGGTCGCCGCCCGGAGCGTGGCCAGGCCCGCCGCGGCGGCGACTGGGTTGCCGGACAGGGTACCGGCTTGGTACACCGGCCCGGTCGGTGCCAGGTACGCCATCAGGTCGGCGCGGCCGCCGAACGCGGCGGCCGGGAACCCGCCGCCCATCACCTTCCCGAACGTGACGAGGTCGGCGGCCACCGGCTCACGCCCGTACCACCCCGATGCGGTGACCCGGAAGCCCGTCATGACCTCGTCCAGGATCAGCAGCGCGCCGTGGCGGTGTGCGATCTCGGCCAGGCCGGCGTTAAAACCGGGCCGGGGGGCGATCACCCCCATGTTGCCGGCGGCAGCCTCGGTGATCACCGCGGCGATCCGGTCCCCGCGGGTGGCGAAGACCTCCCGGACGGCTTCCAGGTCGTTGTACTCCACGACGAACGTGTCCGCCGCCGTGCCCGCGGTCACCCCGGGCGTGTCGGGAAGGCCGAGGGTGGCTACTCCCGAGCCGGCAGCCACCAGCAGCGAGTCGACGTGGCCGTGGTAGCAGCCGGCGAACTTGAGCAGGGCTGGTCGACCGGTCACGCCACGGGCCAGGCGGACCGCCGACATGGTGGCCTCGGTGCCCGAGTTGACCATCCGCACCTGCTCGACCGGGGCGACCCGGGCGACGATCTCCTCGGCCAGCGCCACCTCGGCCTCCGTGGGGGCGCCGAACGTGGTGCCGCAGGCCAGGGCCGCACCGGCTGCGGCGACGACCTCGGGGTGAGCGTGCCCGAGGAGCAGCGGGCCCCAGGACCCCACCAGGTCGACGTACCGCCGGCCGTCCGCGTCGACCACGTACGGCCCGTGTCCGCTGACCATGAACCGCGGCGTGCCCCCCACGGCGCGGAACGCCCGGACCGGCGAGCTCACCCCGCCGGGGATCACTCGGCGGGCGCGCTCGAACAGCACCGCCGAGGCCGGTGCGTCGTCCGCGAACGAGGGCATGTCGGTCGTCACCCGGGCATTGTGCCAGGGGCCGAGCCCGTCGGGACGGGCCGGGGGCAGGGTCGGCTCTGGTCCGCCGGGCGGGCCACTCAGGCCTGCCGGTCGAGCAGCCGGGCGGCGGCCAGCGCCCAGTAGGTCAGCACGATGTCCGCGCCGGCGCGCCGGATGGCCGTCAGTGACTCCACGATCGCGGCGTCCCGGTCGATCCAACCCCGCTCGGCCGCCGCACTGATCATCGCGTACTCCCCCGAGACCTGGTACGCCGCCACCGGGACGCCGAGCGGAGCCACGGTGTCCGCCACCCGGCGCAGCACGTCCAGGTACCCCATCGCCGGCTTGACCATGACCATGTCGGCGCCCTCAGCGATGTCCAGCGCAGTCTCTCGGACGGCTTCGTCCAGGTTGGCCGGGTCCTGCTGGTAGCTGCGCCGGTCACCGGCCAGCGTCGAGGCCACGGCTTCCCGGAAAGGCCCGTAGAACGCCGAGGCGTATTTTGCGGAGTACGCCAGGATCCCGACCTGATGGTGGCCGGCGGCGTCCAGCCCCGCCCGGATCGCCCCGACCTGACCGTCCATCATCCCGCTGGGCGCGACCATGGCGACTCCGGCATCGGCCTGCACCACGGCCATCTGCGCGTACCGGGGCAGGGTGGCGTCGTTGTCCACCTCACCGGCGGCGTCCAGCACGCCGCAGTGGCCGTGGTCGGTGAACTCGTCCAGGCACAGGTCCGCCATCACCACCATGCTCGTGCCCACCTCGGCGACGACGTCGCGGATCGTGGTGGCCAGGAACCCGTCCGGTTCGGTGCCGCCGGTGCCCAGGGGGTCACGCCGCCGGGGCACCGCGAAGATCATCAGACCACCGATACCGGCAGCCGCTGCCTCGGCCACAGCGGCCCGCAGCGAGTCCCGGCTGTGCTGCACCACTCCGGGCATGGAGCCGATCGGGACCGGTTCGCGTGCATCTTCGAGGGCGAACACCGGGAGCACCAGGCTCGCCGGGTCCACCCGGGTTCGGGCGACCAGCCGCCGGATCGCCGCGGTGCGGCGCAGCCGACGCGGCCGAGCCTGGGGGTAGGCGGTCATCAGCGGGCCTTCCGGCGCGTGCTGGACCGCCGCTCGCTGGGTCGGGTGACCGGTTCCCCGGCCTGGATCGCCGCCACCCGTCGGGTCTGGGCGAAGTCGGCCAGACACTCCACGAGCCGGGCGACCGACGGCTGGTCCGCCAGCACGTCCACCCGGAGCCCGTGCTCCTGGGCGGTCTTCGCGGTGGCCGGGCCGATGCAGGCCACCACGGTCGACGCGTGCGGCTTCCCGGCGATGCCCACGAGGTTGCGCACGGTGGACGAGGAGGTGAACAGCACCGCGTCGAACCCACCGCTCTTGATCGCCTCACGGACCTCGATCGGCGGTGGTGCGGCCCGCACCGTCCGGTAGGCGGTCACGTCGTCCACCTCCCAGCCCAGCCCGACCAGGCCGGCGACCAGCGTCTCGGTGGCGATGTCCGCCCGGGGCAGGAACACCCGGTTGATCGGGTCGCAGCCCGGGTCGTAGGGAGGCCACTCAGCCAGCAACCCGGCGGCCGACTGCTCCCCCGCGGGAACCAGGTCGGGCTTGATCCCCCAGGCCACCAGGTCGGCGGCGGTGGCCTCACCGACCGCGGCGACCCGCACACCAGAGAAGGTACGGGCGTCCAGGCCGTACTCGTCGAACCTCTCCCGGACGGCACGGATCGCGTTGCACGAGGTAAAGGCGATCCACTCGTACCGCCCGGTCACCAGGCCGCGGACCGCCTTCTCCATCTGCTGCGGGGTACGCGGGGCCTCGACCGCGATGGTGGGCACCTCGGCCGGGACAGCCCCGTGGTGGGTCAGTGCCATCGACATCGCACCGGCTTGCTCCTTGGTCCGAGGCACCAGGACCCGCCAGCCGAACAACGGCTTGGTCTCGTACCACGACAGGGTCTGGCGCAGCCGTACCACCTCACCGACCACCACCGTGGCCGGAGCGGTCAGCCCGCTGGCTCGGACCTGCCCGGCGACGTCGTCCAGCTGGCCGACGACGGTCGTCTGCTCGGTCGTGGTCCCAGCCCGGATGACCGCGACCGGGACCTGCGGGTCCCAGCCGGCCGCGAGCAGCTCCTCGGTGACCTCCGCCAGCCGGCCGATCGCACCCAGCAGCACCAGGGTCGAGCTCGGGTCCAGCCGCTTCGCCCACCCTCGGGCCGTGTCCGAGGGCGTGAGCACCACCACGGCGCGGGCCGACGGGGAGGTCAGCGGGATCCCCGCATGTGCGGGCACCGCACTGACCGCACTGACCCCGGGGACGACCTCGAACGGGATCCCGGCCTGCACGCACGCTCCGGCCTCCTCGGAGAGCCCGTTGAAGACCGCGGGGTCTCCGTCCATCAGCCGGACCACCCGCCGCCCGGAACCAGCGGCTGCGACCAGCATCTTCGCCCGCTGCGCCCGCGATCGTGGCGAGCCGGTCTCGTCGAGGGTCCCGTCGAGCACCTCGACACCCTCTCGGGCATGGACGAGGAGCTGGTGGCGGGCCGTCTCGTCGAGGATCACCACGTCGGCACCGGCCAGCTCCTCGACCGCCCGGACGGTGAGCAGCCCCGGATCACCGGGGCCGGCCCCGACGAAGCAGACCGATCCCGGTGCACGGTTGCTGACACGGCTCATGCGATTCGCTCCCCTAGCAGACGGTCGGCCCCGGCCTCCAGCAGCTGGTCGGCCAGCAGCCGGCCGAGGCTGTCGGGGGCGTCGGTGCCTCCGGTGATGGACGCCGCGAGGGCGCGGGACCCGTCCGTGGCCACGACGACGGCACGCAGATGGATCTCGAGCCCGGACATGCCCACCTCCACGGTGGCGTACGCGCCGACGGGCGCCGAGCACCCGGCAGCCAGCCCGGCGAGCAGGGACCGCTCCGCGGCGACCACGGCCCGGGTCGACGGGTCGTCCAGCGCGTCCGCGACGGCCTGGATCAGCTCGGCCGAGCCGGCACGGGTCTCCACCGCGAGCGCCCCCTGACCGGGCGCGGGCAGCATGACCTGCGGATCGAGCAGCTCGCTGGCCTCGGCCAGCCGGCCCAGCCGGCCCAGGCCGGCACCGGCCAGCACGACTGCATCCAGGCTGCCGTCGGCCACCCGGCGCAACCGGGTGTCGACGTTGCCGCGCAGATCGACCACGTCGAGCGTGCGACCGTGCTCGCGGGCCCAGGCGCGCAGCTGCGCGGCCCGGCGCAACGACCCGGTGCCGACCGTGGCCCCCGAGCGCAGCTGGTCGAGCCGGCGGGCCCCGCCAGCCACGAGGGCGTCACGGGGGTCGGCTCGCACCGGGACCGCCGCCAGGTGGATTCCGTCCGCCGGAGCTGTCGGCAGGTCCTTCAGGGAGTGGACCGCCAGGTCCACCTGGTCGTCGAGCAACGCCTGGCGCAGCGCGCCGACGAACACCCCGCTGCCGCCGATGCGCGCCAGCGGCTCCGCGCTGGTGTCCCCGGCCGTGGTCACCGTGACCAGCTGCACGGACCGCCCCGTCGCGACCTGCAGTCTCTGGGCCACCTGGGCGGACTGGGCGGTCGCCAGGGCGCTGGCCCGGGTGCCCAGACGCAGTACGCGCCTCACGGCTGCCCCGGTTGGGAGACGGCCTGGGTGGTGGTCGGATCCAGGTCGAACAAGGCACGCAGCGCCTCCGCGTACGACCCAGCCCCCGGCTGCCCTGCCAGCTCCTTGACCCGGACCGTCGGAGCGTGCAGGAGCTTGTCCGCCACCCGGCGCATGGCCTGGACCACCTCCGCCCGGTCGCGGTCGGCCAGCCCGGGCAGCCGGGTCATCAACCGGGCCAGCTCGGCGTCGACCAGCGCATCCGCCCGGGCTCGTAGCGCCACGACCGTCGGGGCGACCGCGGCCGCCCGCTCCGCAGCCAGGTAGGACTCCAGCTCGCTGGCCACGATCGCGCGCACCATCGCGACATCCAGGGCACCGGCCTGCCCGTCGAGAGAGGCCCCGACCGACTCGAGGTCGACCAGCTCCACCCCGGCGACCTGGGCAGCCTGGGCCTCGACGTCCCGTGGCAGCGCCAGGTCCACGACCAGCTGCCGACGTCCCCCCCGACGCGCGGCCGCCACGGCCAGCGTGCTGGCCTCGATGACCTGACCGGACGCCCCGGTCGCGGCCAGGACGACGTCGGCACCCGCGAGCTCTTCGCCCAGGTCATCCCAGCCGGCGGCGCGCCCGCCGACGCTCATCGCCAACGCCTCGGCACGCGATCGGGTGCGGTTGGCCACCACGATCGGCCCGATCCCACGGCGGGCGAGCGTGGCCACCGCCAGGGCGCTCATCGACCCCGCGCCGACGACCAGCGCCGGGCGGCCAGCCAACGGTCCGACCCGCTGCTCGCCCAGGTCCAGTGCCGCGGTGACCAGGGAGTGGCCGACGTGGTCGATGCCGGTCTCGTGGTGTGCCCGCTTGCCCACGTGCAGGGCCTGCTGCACCAGGTCGTTGAGCACCCGACCAGCCGACCCGACACCCTGGGCCAGCTGCAGGGCGGTCCGGACCTGGCCCAGGACCTGGCCCTCTCCGACCACCATCGAATCCAGCCCGGCACTCACCGAGAACAGGTGGTGCACGGCACGTTCCTCGTAGTGCACGTACACGTGCGAGGACACCAGGTCCCGGTCCAGGCCGCCGTACTGGGCGAGCAGGTCGCTGAGCCGGGCGACCCCGGGGTGGAACCGGTCCACGACCGCGTAGATCTCCGCACGGTTGCAGGTGGCCAGCACCACGGCCTCCTCGACGCACGGGGAGGCGACCGCGTCGGTCAGCAGCTTCTCCACCCGGTCGGGAGTCAGCGCCATCTGCTCCAGCAGCCGTACGGGGGCACTGCGGTGGGACAGCCCGACAACCAGGACGCTCACCGGGCCGCCGCCTGCGCCATCCGGGCCAGCGGATCGCCGAGGTCGCCGCTCCGGCTGGGCTGGTCCTCGTTGGCCAGGACCGCCTTGCGCTGCTCGTGGAAGGCCAGGATCGCCAGCTCCAGGCTGAGGTCGACCTTGCGCACGTCCACTCCGCACGGGACCGACAGCACCACGGGGGCGAAGTTGAGGATGCTGGTCACACCCGCGGCCACCAACCGGTTGCACACCTGCTGGGCGACCCGGTCCGGGGTAGCGATCACCCCGATCGCGATGTCCTGCTCGCGCAGCACTCGCTCGAGGTCCTCCGCACGGTGGACCGGCAGGCCCGCGACCACCTCACCGGATCGACGCGGGTCCGCGTCCACCAGTGCCGCGATGCGGAACCCACGAGAGGCGAACCCTCGGTAGCTGGCCAGCGCGGCGCCCAGGTGACCGATCCCGACGATCGCCACCGCCCAGTCCTGGGTCAGTCCCAGGGCGCGGGATATCTCCGACATCAGGTGCTCGACGTCGTAGCCGACGCCGCGCGTCCCGTACGAGCCCAGGTAGGACAGGTCCTTGCGCAGCTTCGCCGGGCTCACCCCGGCGGCAAGCGCCAGCTCGTCGGATGCCACCGTGCTCACCTGCCTCTCGGCCAGCGAGCCCAGCGCCCGAAGGTAGACCGGGAGCCGGGCGACCGTGGCGTCGGGAATCCCCCGTGGCTCGCGTCCCACCTCGCCCGGTGCACCGTCTGGACCGGCACCGTCTGGACCGGGGTTGGTGAAGGCCGGGTCGTCGTCCGCCACGCGGGGGAATCCTCCGGAAACGGCCTCCGGGGTCGTGAGGTCACGCGGTCGCAGGCTCACGGTGCTCCTGGTGGACGGTCGCACACATCCGGGACGCCCACAGCGTAAGCCCTTGTGAACCAGGGCACAAAGTGCAGCGGACTCACCCCAGTGCGGCCCGAAGCCGAGATGCGTCCACCCGCCAGTAGTCGTGCTGGTGGCCATCCACCAGCACGACCGGGACCATGTCGGCGTACTGCCGGGCCAGCAGCGGGTCGTCCAGGATCGAACGCTCCTCGACCCCGGTAGCGGTCTGCCTGGCCACCCGAAGCACGACCTCGCGTGCCTGGTCGCACAGGTGGCAGCCGGGCCGGGTGATCAGCGTGACCCGAACGCGTCCGGAAAGCCCGGAAGCGGTGACCGGCGGCGGTTCCGCGTCCATGGTGGTTCCTCTCTGGAGGCGCCCGACCGGCAGCCGCGCCGGACCGGACGCCGGCCGTGGTTGGTCCGAACGAGTGAGTGGCCCGAGCGAGCTGTCAAGCCGACACCCTAGGCCGACGACCTGCTGGGCATGAGGCTGAGCCTTCACCACCGACGCCACCCCGACGACCGTCCAGGCCGATGCCGGGGTTCACACCGGCTCGCGGCACTCGCTCTGCTCGGCGCGCTGACCGTCACCTCGGCGCTCATCCCGGCGGTCGCCCGGGCCGCGGACGGCGCAGCGGTGGCGGTGGGCAGCCCCGCGGGCATGCTGGCCGCGCTGAACGCGACCCGGGCGGCCAACGGGCTCGCGCCGTACGTCCAGGATCCGGCGCTGGCCGCGGTGGCCCTGGCCTGGGCCGAGCACATGGCCACTGACGGCGTGCTGGGGCACAACCCGGGGCTGCGCACCCAGGTCACCGGCTGGGTGTGGGTCGGGGAGAACGTCGGGTACGGACCGAGCTGGCAGGCCATCGAGTCGGCCTACCTGAGCTCTCCTCCGCACCGGGCGAACATCCTGGACACCCACTACACGCAGGTCGGGATCGCCGTGGTCACCGATGCGTCTGGGCTGGTCTGGACGGTGCAGGACTTCCGTCAGCCTGCTGGGGGGTCGCCATCGTCCGCTCCGCCGCCGATCACCCGGCCGAAGGCGCAGCCCGCCGCAGCCGCCAGCCCAGCACCAGCCAGCCCAGCACCAGCCAGCCCAGCACCAGCCAGCCCGTCCGCCACCCCGGTCTCCGCCTCGCTGGCCAACCTGCTGCGGCGGGCGAACCGCGCGATCCCGGCTGCCAGCAACGGCGAC
>JAJYSQ010000047.1 GCA_021793495.1 Actinomycetes bacterium | reverse complement strand
CGACCGCCGAGCTCGATCTCCACGAGGCTGCGCACGATCTGAAGTCCCAGCCTGGCCGAACCAGTCAGGTCGAACTCCGGCGGCAGGCCCCGGCCGTCGTCCACGACATCGACCACCAGTCGCTCGGTACCGGTCCGCGGGCCTGCCGTCCTCGAGACCTGGACGGTGACCGAGCCGACCCCACCGACCAGCCCGTGCTCGACAGCGTTCTGGGCGAGCTCGCTCAGCGCCATCGCCAACGGTGTCGCCACCTCGGCCGGAACCTCACCCACGCTGCCGATGCGCCGCACCTGTAACGAGGTCGCGCCGGCAGCGACATCCACCAGGGTGTCCAGGAGCCGGTCGGCGATCTCGTCGAAGCAGACCCGGTCCTGTGTCGCCATGGCGAGCGTCTCGTGAACCGTGGCGATCGTGGCCACCCGGCGCACCGCCTCGTCCAGGGCCGCCCGAGCGTGGGGCTCGTCGAGCCGCCGAGCCTGCAGGCGCAGCAGCGCGGCGACCGTGGCCAAGTTGTTCTTCACCCGGTGGTGGATCTCCCGGATGGTCGCGTCCTTGGTCACCAGCTCTCGTTCCCGCCGACGGATCTCGCTGACGTCCCGGAGCAGGACGACGGTCCCGATCCGCTGGCCGGCGACCAGCAGCGGGATGGAGCGCAAAGTCAGCACCACCCCTGAAGACCCGACGTCCAGGGTGCGCGGCCCGGCCCGGACCAGTGCCCGGGCCAGGCCTTCCTCGACCGGCTCCACGCTCGGGGCCAGCGAAGCGGTGAGCTCACCGAGTCGTTGCCCGACCAGGTCGGCTGCCAACCCGATCCGCCGGTACGCCGACACCGCGTTCGGGCTGGCGTAGGTGACCACCCCCGTCGCGTCCAGCCGGACGAGCCCGTCGCCGACCCGTGGGGCCGCTCGGCCCCCGACCGTCTCGTCGGCAAACGGGAAGCTCCCCTCGGCGATCATCCGAGCCAGGTCCCCCGCCGTCTGCAGGTAGGTCAGCTCCAGCCTGCTCGGGGTTCGGGCGGCCGCCAGGTTGGTGTGTCGGGAGATCACCGCGATCACTCGTGCCTGGCGCACGACCGGGATCGTCTCCTCCCGGATCGGCAGGTCGTCGCGCCATTCCGGGTCGCGCTCCCGGCAGATCCGGGCCCGCGCATATGCGTCGTCCACCTGGGGGCGCCGGCCACCCGGCAGGAACGTGCCGACCCGATCGTCGTAGTAGACCGTCGGGCCGGTGGTCGGGCGCATCTGGGCCCCCGCCCAGAACCCCGACCCGTCGCGAGCCGGCAGCCACAGCAGCAGGTCGGCGAAGGACAGATCAGCCAGGAGCTGCCAGTCCGCGACCAGCCGGTGCAGCCACTCCAGGTCTGCCGGACCCAGGTCGGTGCGCTCGGCTGCCAGGTCGTTCAACGACGGCACCGCACGGACACCTCTCCTGGCTCGCGGTACGGCGGTCATGCCCCTGGGGCCGCCGGTGTGATCAGGTTGCCGGAACCAGGGTACGGAAGATGCGCAGCGCCACCGACAGGGTCGCGATGTCCACCCGATCGGTGCCCGCGATCTCGGCCAGGGTCGCCCGGGACCGCGCCAAGCCCTCCGCGGACTGCTCCTCCCACGCGCGAATCCGGTCGTCCGGGTCCGGTGAGGACTCGGTGGTCGTCAACACCCGGTTGGCGATGGCCGCGAGCGCCGCGTACAGGTCGTACCGCAAGGCGGAGCGGGCCAACGCCTGCCACCGGTCAGCCCGGGGCAGCCCGGTGATCCGGACGAGCAGGCGATCCACCCCGAACCGTTCGGACAGGGCGAAGTACAGCTCGGCGACCTGGCCGGCCGGCGCCTCGTGGGCCTGTGCCAGCTCGACGACGTCCAGCAGCGAGAACGCGTCGAGCAGCCCAGCCACCGGCACCGCCAGCTCCCGGGGGGCCCCCAGACCCAGCAGCTCCTCGACCCGGCGTTGCAGACGCTCGGCCTCCTCGCCGCGCAGCAGGTCGGGGACCCGGGGAGCCAGGTCGGCCAGATCCGCCTCGAAGCGGGCGATCTCGGCCGCCACGTCCACCGTGGCGTGCCGGGCCTGCAGCAACCAGCGGGTCGCCCGATCGAGCAGCCGGCGGATGTCCAGGTACATGGCGATCTGAGCCGCCGGCGGCACGCGGGCATCGAACGACTCGATGTCCGCCCAGAGCCGATCGAGGCCAAAGATCTCCCGACAAACGGTGTACGCCCGGGCGACCTCGGCTGGACCCGCGCCGGTCTCCTCCTGCGCTCGGAAGGCGAAGGTCATACCGGCCCGGTTCACCATGTCGTTGACCACCGCAGTGGTGATGATCTCCCGACGCAGCCGGTGCTCGGCCAGCCGATCACCGAACCGCTCGCGCAGCCGGGTCGGGAAATACCCGGCCAGCGCCCGGGCGAACCACGCCTGGTCGGCCAGGTCGGTGCCCAACAACCGCTCGGTGAGCGTGTTCTTCACATACGCCAGCAGGACCGACAGCTCCGGCGTGCTCAACCCCACCCCGGCCGCGGCCCGGGCATCCACGGCAGCGTCGCCGGGCAGAAACTCCAGCGCCCGGTCCAGCTCCCCGCGGGCTTCCAGATCGCCGATCAACCGCTGGTACACCCGGAGCATCGAGATCGCCTGGGCCCGGGACAGGCTGAGCACCACGTTCTGCTCGTAGTTGTCCCGCAGCACCAGCGCCGCCACCTCGTCGGCCATGCTGGCCAGCAGCTCGTTGCGTGCTGGCACCGTCAGATCCCCCGCACGAACCAGGTGGTCCAGCAGGATCTTGATGTTCACCTCGTGGTCGGAGGTGTCCACGCCCGCGGAGTTGTCGATGGCGTCGGAGTTGACCCGCCCGCCTGCCAGGGCGAACTCCACCCGGCCCAGCTGGGTCATGCCCAGGTTGCCGCCCTCGGCGACCACCCTGACCCGCAGGTCCGCGCCATCCACCCGGATCGCGTCGTTCGCCTTGTCCCCGACCGTCAGGTGCGTCTCGGTGCGCGCCTTGACGTAGGTGCCGATGCCGCCGTTCCAGAACAGGTCGACCGGCGCCCGCAAGATGGCACGCATCAGCTCGGCCGGGGTGAGCGAGGGGACCGGCTCGTCGATGCCGAGCGCCGCCCGGGCCTGGGGGGAGACCGGGATCGACTTCGCGGTACGCGGCCACACCCCGCCGCCGGCGGACAGCACCGACGTGTCGTAGTCGGCCCAGGAGGACCGGGTCAGGCGAAAGATCCGGTCCCGCTCGGTCCACGACGCCTCCGGGTCCGGATCCGGGTCGACCATGATGTGCCGATGGTCGAAGGCGGCCACCAACCGGATGTGGTGCGAGCGCAGCATCCCGTTGCCGAACACGTCACCGGACATGTCCCCGACACCGACCACGGTGAAGTCCTGGGCTGCCGTGTCCAGCCCCAGCTCCAGGAAGTGCCGACGGACCGACTCCCAGGCCCCGCGGGCTGTGATGCCCATCGCCTTGTGGTCGTACCCGACCGACCCTCCGGAGGCGAAGGCGTCGCCGAGCCAGAAATGGTATCGAGCCGAGATCTCGTTGGCGATGTCGGAGAAGGTCGCGGTCCCCTTGTCCGCGGCGACCACCAGGTAGGGGTCGTCGGCATCGTGGCGGACCACGTCCGGTGGCGGGACGACCGTACCGGAAACCAGGTTGTCGGTGAGGTCGAGCAGGCCCGCGATCAACGTCCGGTAGCAGGCCACCCCCTCGGCCGCCCACGCCTCACGGTCGGCCGGGTCCACCGGTGGCTTGACCACGAACCCGCCCTTGGCACCGGTCGGCACGATCACCGCGTTCTTCACCGTCTGCGCCTTGACCAGCCCGAGAATCTCGGTACGGAAGTCCTCGAACCGGTCCGACCAGCGCAATCCACCACGGGCCACCGCGCCGAACCGCAGGTGCACGCCCTCGACCCGCGGGGAGTACACCCAGATCTCGTGGCGAGGCCGCGGCTCGGGCAGCATCGGCAGCCCCTGCGGGTCCAGCTTGAGGCTGATGTACGGCTTCGGCGCGCCGTCGGGCGCGTGCTGGAAGTAGTTCGTCCGCACCGTGGCTGTGACCATGGCCAGGAACGAGCGCAGGATCCGGTCCTGGTCCAGGCTGGCGACCGCGTCCAGCCCCGCGAGGATCCGGACCTGCAGGTCCGACGCCTCGGCGTCGGCTGCTTGCACAGCGACCTCGCTCGACCGACGAGCAGGGTCGAAGCGTGCCTCGAACAGCGACACGAGGTCCCGGGTGATCGACACGTTGGCGTTCAGCGCTTGTTCCAGGTACTCCTGGCTGAACGTCGACCCGGTCTGGCGCAGATACTTCGCGTAGGCCCGTACCATGCTCACCTGTCGCCAGGAGAGCCCGGCACGCATGACCAGTGCGTTCAACCCATCGCTTTCCGCACGCTCGTACCAGACGGCGGCGAAGCACTCACGGAACTCGCTGGCCAGCCGGTCTTCGGCAACGACCGGCTCCGGTAGGTAGCTCAGCCCGAAGTCGTACACCCACAGCCGGGCTCCATCCGCCCGGCGCACCTCGTACGGGCGTTCGTCCACGACCTCCACGCCCATGCGCTGCAGGATCGGCAGCACCCGGGTCAGCGACACCGCTTCCGTGCGGAAGAGCTTGAACCGGCGCTGGCCCGCAGCAGAGCCCAACCGGGAGTAGAACGTCATCTCCATGTCGTGGTCGGGGCCAAGGCTCTCCAGCCGGCGCAGGTCGGCCACCGCGGTCCGGGCTGAGAAGTCTTCCTTGTAGGCGTCGGAGAAGGCGTGCGCGTACCGCGGCCCGAGCTCGACGGCCTCTTCCTCGCCCATCTGGTCCAGCAGCGCTTCCGTGAAGTCGTCCTCCCAGAACCGCGTCGCCTCGGCTACCCGGCGCTCCAGGTCCTCGACGTCGACGTCGAGCAGGCCGGTGTCGGTGCCGGTAGGCCATCGGATCCCGAAGTGCAGCCGGGCCAGCACCGACTCGCTCACCCACGCCGTGTACTCGACCTCCGGGACGGTCCCGTCGCGGGTGAACATCTCGGTGAGGATCTCGGTGATCCGCCCGCGGGCGTCCGTCGTGTACCGGTCCCGGGGCAGGTAGATCAGGGCGGTGACAAACCGGCCGTAGGGGTCGCGGCGCAGGAACAGCCGGGTCTGGCGGCGCTCCTGGAGGTGCAGCACGCGCATCGCCACCGGCAGCAGCTCCGCGGGGTCGATCTGGAACAGGTCGTCGCGCGGGTAGGTCTCCAGGATCTGCAGCAGATCTCGGCCGCTGTGGCTGTGGCGGGCCAGTCCGGAGTCCTCCAGCACCCGGTGCACGGTCCGCCGGACCACCGGGATCGTCAGGACGCTCTCGGTGTAGGCCGACCCGGTGAACAGGCCGAGGAAGCGTCGCTCACCGACGACCCGCCCGTCTGGGTCGAACGACTTCACCCCGACATAGTCCAGGTGCACGTTGCGGTGCACCGTGGACCGGGCGTTGGTCTTGGTCAGCACGAGCAGGCGAGGTTCACGCGCCCGTGCGGTCGGCGGCAGGAGGGCCGCCTCCTCGGCCTGGGTGGGGTCCGCGCGCAACAGACCCAGCCCGGTTCCGGGCACCACCCGCAGCACGTCACCGGCCGGGACCTCGACCAGCTGATACTCCCGGTACCCCAGGAACGTGAAGTGGTCCTCGGCCAACCAGCGGAGCAGGGCCTGTGCCTCGCCCGCCTCCTCAGGGTCCGGTCCGAGCGGCGAGTCCATCTCAGCAGCCAGCGCCAGGGCGACCCGGCGCATCTTCGGCCAGTCCTCGACCGCCTCCCGGACGTCGTTGAGCACGCGGCGCAGCCCGGTGTCGATCTCCGACAGGGTCTGCGGATCGGTCTCGCGCGACACCTCCAGGTGGATCCAGGACTCGACCGTCACGTCCGGCGCCGACGGCGCGCCCAGGTCGTCGTCGAGCACCTCGATCAACCGTCCGGTGATGTCCCGGCGGACACGCAGCTGCGGGTGGACGATGAGGAAGATGTCCCGGCGACCCCGGGCCAGCTCGGCGGTGACCGAGTCGACCAGGAAGGGCATGTCATCGGTGACCACCTCGACCACGGTGTGGCCCACGCTCCACCCGTGGGTCTCGGCAGCCGGGGTAGATGCCCGTACCGCCGCGGTCCCCTGCGGTCGCATGGCGGCAAGCCACCGATGAGACAGGACCGCACCGAGCACATCGGCCGGTTCCCGGGCCAGGAGGTCCTCATCGGAGGTGTAGCGGTAGTAGCAGGTCATCAGCCGACGCAGCGCCTGCGGGTCACCAGGCGCGCCACCGACACCTCCGGGCGGATCGGGAAACCGGCTGGCCAGCACCAGCGCCTTGTCGAACAGCTCGGCCACGGCCGGCACTCGCGGGCCCTGTCCCGAGGCTGAGGTCGACTCCGCCCCCCTGATGTGCGTGCTCGCCGACACCGCTCGTCGCTCCTGTCCCGCGTCATTGCGCGACCTGGCCACTCCGTCGACCCGACCCTACGCCCGCGGCGGAAGGCCGACCGGGAAGCCTGGTACCGGTCGGTCCACTGCCTTGTGGTGCTCGGCATCACGGCATCGAGCGCACCACCGCGGAGCCCGCTAGTCCCCGGGGGACGTCCCCATGTGCGGGTACCGCCACTGGGTCGCCGGGACGAACGTCTCCTTCACCACCCGGGTACTGGTCCACCGCAGCAGGTTCTGCGTGGAGCCAGCCTTGTCGTCCGTCCCGGAGGCGCGGGCTCCGCCGAACGGCTGCTGGCCGACGACCGCACCGGTCGGCTTGTCGTTGACGTAGAAGTTCCCGGCCGCGAACCGCAGGCTCGCGGTGGCCTGCGCGATCGCCTGCCGATCGGTGGCGACCACCGCGCCGGTCAGCGCGTACGGGCTGACCGACTCGAGCTGGGCGATGACCCGGTCGTACTCCGCGTCGTCGTAGACGTACACCCCGAGCACCGGCCCGAAGTACTCGGTGGTGAAGATCTCGTGGCGCGGATCCGCACCGGCGAGCACGGTGGGCCGGACGAAGTACCCTTCGGTGTCGTCGGCGGTCCCCCCGGCCAGCACGGTGATCGACGAGTCGGACCGGGCCATCGCCAGCACCCGCCCCAACTTGTCGTAGGCTCGCCGGTCGATCAGCGCCCCCAGGAACTTCGACAGGTCCGCCGGGTCACCCATCGGCAGGGACTCGACCGTGGCCAGGAACTCCTCCCCCATCCGCGACCAGAGGCTGCGGGGGATGTAGGCCCGGGAGGCGGCCGAGCACTTCTGGCCCTGGTACTCGAAGGCCCCGCGCACCAAGGCGGTGGTGAGCACCTGCGGATCTGCCGAGGTGTGGGCGAGGATGAAGTCCTTGCCCCCGGTCTCACCGACCAGCCGTGGGTAGCTGCGGTACCCGACGATGTTCTCTCCCACCGTTCGCCACAGCCGCTGGAAGGTGGCGGTGGAGCCGGTGAAGTGGATGCCGGCCAGGCCCGGGTGACGCAGCGCCACCTCGCTGACGGCCAGGCCGTCCCCGGTCACCATGGTGATCACTCCTGGCGGTAGCCCGGCGGCCCGCAGGATGTCCATGATCACCTGGGCGGCGAGCTGGGCGGTCGGCGCCGGCTTCCAGAGCACGACGTTGCCCATCAGCGCCGGTGCCGTGGGCAGGTTGCCGGCGATCGAGGTGAAGTTGAACGGCGTGATCGCGTAGACGAACCCTTCCAACGGCCGGTGGTCGGTGCGGTTCCACGTCCCTGGCACGGACATCGGCTGCTCGGCCAGCAGCCCACGGGCGAATGCCACGTTGAACCGCCAGAAGTCGGCCAGCTCGGCGACCGCGTCGATCTCGGCCTGGTAGACGGTCTTGGACTGGCCCAGCATGGTCGCCGCGGTCATCCGGGTGCGCCACGGGCCGGTGAGCAGGTCGGCCGCGCGCAGGAAGACCGCGGCCCGGTCGTCGAACGACAGCCCTCGCCACCCCGACGCCGCGGCCAACGCCACGCCGATCGCGTCCGCGGCGTCCTCGGTGGTGGCGTTGCCGAGCACTCCGAGGACGTGGGCGTGCCGGTGCGGCATCACGACCTCGATCGGCTCCCCGCGTCCCAGGCGAACCTCGTCGCCGATCACCATGCCCAGCTCGGCGCGCCGGGAGCTCACCCGGGCGAGCTCCGTAGCGAGCTCGGCGCGCCCAGGGTCCCCGAGGCCGTACGGGCGCACGGGCTCGTTGTACGGGGCCGGCACGGTGCAG
>JAJYSQ010000046.1 GCA_021793495.1 Actinomycetes bacterium | reverse complement strand
CCGCGGATGACCCCGAGGCACTGCGCATCGACAGCGTTCGCCTGCTCCGGCTGCTCGGTGTCGGTGGACCAGCCGGAGGGTCCGCGCAGGAGGCCTTGGTAGAGGGCGCCTGACTCCGCCGGTCGAGCGCGTGCTGCAGACCTGCCGCGGGTCAGGCAGGGTCGGGGCTGGACCTGCCGGTCCGCTCCGACTGCAGGTGCTCGCTGCCCAGGATGTGCCCGTTCGTCCGACCGGCGGCCAGCTCTGCGTCGCCGGCCGCAAGGGCCTCGATGATGCCCTCGTGCTGGCGGGCCGACTCGGCATCGGAACGGGTCACCTTCGGCCCGTCTGGCATGGCCTGCCACAGCAGTCGCATCATGGACAGCAACATCGGCGAGCCGGCGGACTCGTAGACCGTGAAGTGGAACTCGCGGTTCAGGGCCGCGTAGTGGAGGTCGCCCTCGGGCAGTGCAGTCATCTCACCGTTGAGCTCTCGCAGCACCTCAAGCTGGTCGACGGTGATGGTACGTGCGGCCAGTCGCGCGCCGAGCGACTCCAGGGTCGCCCTGATCTGCGCGTTGTCTTCGATCGCACCGCTGCGCGACTCGATCACGGTGGCGCCTCGATGTGTGTCGTTGACGACCAGGCCCTCGGACTCCAACCGGCGCAAGGCCTCACGCACCGGCGTCTGGCTCACGCCGAAGCGGGTCGCCAGGTCACGCTGGCGCAAGGCCTCGCCGGACGAGAGCTCGCCAGTGATGATCAGCTCGCGCAGCATCGCACAGACGATGTCACTCTTGGACGAGTACTGCATCGCAGTGATACGGCCTACGGCTCCTGTACGCAGTTGGCACCCCCTGCTCGATAGCGACCCAGTCACGTTACTCACAGACTACTTCGTAGTGGTTGACTTGAGACGCCAACCTCTCGACCCCATTGGCGGCTGTAGCAAGCGCCTGGACCAGGAACGCCGGGTCCATCGGCAGCGCATCCATCGATGTGAGACCTAGCGCGTCGCTCACCGCACTCGCGAGCGCCGCACCTGTACCAGTCAGGCCGCCCTCCCCGGCGCCGCGGGCACCGATCGGGTTCGTCGTGGCGGGCGCATCCTCACGCAGCACCACCTCGACGACGGGGACCTCCGACGCGGTGGGCATCAGATAGTCTATGAACGTGGTGGTCTGCGGTTGACCGGACTGGTCGTACCGGAACTGCTCGAGCAGCGCACCACCCAAGCCCTGCGACATGCCACCTCGCAGCTGGCCCTCGACCAGCGCCGGGTTTACGGCGCGACCGACCTCGTAGGCGATGAGGTACCGCAGCACCGTGACGCCTCCGGTGCCCGGGTCGACCTCGACCAGGCCCACGTGCACGCCGTACGGGTAGGTCATGTGGTCCACCGAGAACCGGTGTCGCGCAGCGAGTCCGGCCGGTTCATCCGGCCGGAGCCAGCGACTACCAGGCTGCGCGGCCTGCCAGACCTGCGCCAGGCTCACCGCATTCGTCGTCGTACCGCGCACCCGGACGACGCCGTCCGCGACCTCAAGGTCTTCCGGAGCAGACTCGAGCATCTGGGAGCCCAGGTCACGCAGTCGGTCCGCCACCTCCCGGCCGGCTCCGCGCACCGCGTTTCCCGACAGGACCGTCGACCGGCTCGCCCAGGACCCGGCGCCGTACGGCTGCAGCAGGGTGTCTCCATTGACCACGTCCACCAGGTCGGCCGAGACGCCGAACTGGTCGGCGGCGATCTGCGCCAAGACGGTCTCGATGCCCTGCCCGAGAGACGTACCGCCTGAGTGGACGCGGATCCGACCAGTGTTCGTGATCTGCACGTCGGCGGTCTCGTGCGGGCCCAGGCCGCTCTTCTCCAGGAAGGCGCAGACACCCAGTCCGAGTCGCCGGCCCTCGGCCCGACCCCGCTCGCGCAGGTCGTTCCACCCGAGCTCGTCAACCCGCGCCAGCGCGCGGTCGAACAGCCCGACGTAGTCGCCGGAGTCCAGGACGATGTCAGTGCCAAGGGTGCTCATCGCGCGCGCGTGCGGCAGCTCCGCGCTGGTGAGCAGGTTCTTGCGCCGAATCTCGACCCGGCCAATGCCGAGGGTCGCGGCCGCGAGGTCCAGCAGCTGCTCGCGCGCGGCCGTCCCCTCGAACCGTCCGGGCGCGCGATAGGTGCCGCAGGGCGTCTTGTTCGTCAGCACCACCCTGACCCGGCCGTCGTAGGCCGGCACCCGGTACGGACCGGGCAGCATCGCGAGCGTCAGCTCCGGGACGATGATGCCGTGCGTGCGCACGTAGGCGCCGTTGTCGTGACGCACGTCGGCGCGCAGACCGAGGATGATGCCCTCGTCGTCGAACGCGACCTCAAGGTGGTGCCGCTGCTCGCGCGAGTGGTTGATGGCCACGAAGTGCTCGGCGCGGTCCTCGACCCAGGCGACCGCTCGACGCAGCCGCCGCGCCAGCCAGGGGACCAGGAAATCCTCCGGGTAGAACTCGCCTCGTACCCCGAAGGCACCGCCCGTATCGACAGCGCGCATGCGGATCGCGCTCTCGTCCATCTGCAGCATCCCGGCGAGCACCCGCCGGTTGAACACGGGCACCTTTGTGGCTCCGTAGACCTCCATCGAGTCGGTCCCGGCCGCGTAGTCCACCGTGAGAGCGCGCGTCTCCATCGGTATGGCACTGTGCCGCCCGACGGAGAAGTCCAGTGCCACAACGTGTTTGGCAGCGGTGAAAGCGGACTCGACGTCGCCGAACCCGAGGTGGAAGTCCGCGATCGTGTGCTGGTCCAACGCGTCGTCCATGTCGATTATGATGTTCTCTTCGTCGATGTCGACAACCACCAGCTGGGCGGCGTCCTCCGCGACGTAAGCGTCCTCCGCGACGACGACGGCGACCGGCTCGCCGACGTACCGGACGTCCGTCCTGGCCAGCACCGGCTGCAAATGGTCGTCGAGGTCGATATCCTGCACCTTGATCCGCACCGGTATGCGCAGGTCGGACGGCAGGTCCGCGGCGGTGACAACGTCCACGACACCCGGCAGTGCGCGGGCCGCCGTGGTATCGATCCCCGCGATCCTCCCGTGCGCGACCGGCGAGCGCACGACGCGCGCGCGAAGCATGCGGGGGAACTGGGCGTCCGCACCGAAGGTCCCCTGCCCGGTCAGGAGCCGGTGGTCCTCCTTGCGCGGGATGCTCTGGCCGACCTGCTCAATCATGCGTCACCGGCACGCTGCGTCACCGCAGCCTTCTCCCGACGGTCGGCGGCGACCACCGTCACAGCCTCCACGATGCCCTGATACCCGGTGCACCGGCACAGGTTCGCCGAGAGGACCTCGCGAACCTCTTGCGGTCCGCCTTCGGGTTCGGTCTCGAGGTAGGCCTCGGCCAGCATCAGGAAACCCGGCGTGCAGAACCCGCACTGCAGACCGTGGTGATCACTGAACGCCTGCTGCAGGTCGCTGAGCTGGTCGCCGTCCGCCAGGCTCTCGACGGTCCGCACCTGGTGACCGTCGGCCTGAACTCCGAAGACGAGACAGGAGCGCACGGGCTGGTCGTCGAGCAGCACCGTGCACGCGCCGCAGATGCCATGCTCGCACCCCAGATGCGTGCCGGTCAGCCCAAGGTCCTCGCGCAGCGTGTCCGCGAGCGTACGACGCGCGTCGAGTAACAGCTCGTGCTCACGGCCGTTGACCTCGATCGTGACCAGATGCTGATCCTTCATGACGTCTCCTGTAGTCGTGACCCTTGCGCCGCCGACGTTCCCTGCAGCACAGCCAGGACGTCGGCGGGGTGGATGGGTATGCAATCGATGTCGGCGCCGTAGCCGCGCAACGCGTCGTTCACCGCCGCGACGACGGCCGCCGGAGCACCGATCAGGCCGCCCTCCCCCATACCCTTCGACCCGGTCTCGGTCTGATCGCACGGCGTCTCGAGGTGGTGGATCGTGATGGACGGGACCTCGCTGGCCGTGGGCAGCAGGTAGTCCATGAATGTGCCCGACAGCGGTTGCCCGTCCGGTGAAAAGGCCAGCTCCTCGTACAGCGCGGCAGCGATCCCCTGCGCGACGCCACCTCGGACCTGGCCCTCGACGATCGTCGGGTTGACCACGACGCCACAGTCCTCGACGACGATGTAGTCCACGACGCGCACGTCGCCGGTTCCCGGGTCCACCTCCACCAGAGCGGCGTGCGATGCGTTGGAGAACATGCCGGACGGGTCGGCCATCCCTCGGGCCTCGAGCAGGTGTTCACCGCTGTTCTTCAGCGTATGCGAACGGAAGTGCACCGTCGCAGCGATTTCGTCGATGCTGATCTGCGACCCCGAGACGCCGCGCACCTGTGCGTTGCCGTCGACGAGGTCGATGTCGCTCGCGTTCGCCTCGAGCAACTCGCCTGCGACCGACTTGATCTGGTCGGCAAGCCGGCGAGCCGCGACGGTGGCTGCGCCGCCACCGATCACGAGAGAGCGGCTGCCCCAGGTACCCCAGCCGAAGCTGACCAGGTTGGTGTCGCCCTGTCGTAGCTTCACCCGCTCGGGACGGATACCCAGCCGGTCCGCGACCAGCTGGGCGAACGTCGTCTCGTGTCCCTGTCCCTGGCTGCACGTCCCCGTCGTCACCACGACGTCCCCGGTGGGGTCCATGCACACGTACGACACGTCGAAGCCGGGGGTCATCGGCATCTTCCGCATGCTGAGCGTCGACGTGCCGTAGGCCGTGCGCTCGGAGAAGTTGATGATGCCGATCCCCCTCAGCCGACCGTCGGTGCACTCACGTCGGTCCCACCACCCTGCCTTCTTCAACGCGTCGGCGCACAGGTCGAGCGCCTCGACGTAGCTGCCCGGCTCATAGGTGATCCCGTTGGACCCCGTGTAGGGGAACTCGTGCGGCTGGATCGTGTTGCGACGCCGGATCTCGATCCGGTCAATTCCCAGTCGTCTGGCAGCCTTGTCCATCAGGCGTTCCATCACCAGCACGATCTGCGGCCTGGAGACGCCGCGGTACGGCGCGGAGGGTGGCTTGTTGGTGGCGAACCCGCGGGCGCGGGCAGCGTACCGACCGACCTTGTAGATGCCGGGAAGCTCGGACGCCGCCATCAGCGGCTCGACGCCGCAGCTGAACGGATAGACCGAGTAGGCACCGATGTCGCAGCGGATGTCCGCGTCGAGGCTGAGGATCAGGCCGTCGTCGTCGAAGGCTGCCCGGACCCGGTACTCCTGCTCGTGGCCGTGGAACGAGGCAGTCAGGTTCTCCCGGCGGTCCTCGCACCAGCGTGCGGCGTGACGCAGCCGGAGTGCGATCGCGGCGACCACCACCTCTTCGCGACCGACGACGCACTTGAGCCCGAAGCCCCCGCCGACGTCCGGGGCGATGACGCGGACCTGCCGCTCGGCGAGGTCGAGGGCCTGCGCGACACCTGTCCGCATCTGGTGCGGGATCTGGGTGGACGCGTGCAGCACCAGCTGCTCGTCCCGGGCCCGCCACTCGGCCAGACACGCTCTGGCCTCCAGCGGCGAAGCACTCACCCTCGCACTGCGAAACGTCTCCTCCAGCACCAGGGAGGCTGCCGCGAACGTTTCCGCGATGTGTTCGTCCTCGAACATCGTCAGGTCGACGAGGACGCCGTCCGGCGCCTCAGGGTGAATCGGTGCGGCGCTCGATCCCAGTTCGTCCAACGACATGATTGCGGCGAACTCCTCGATGTCGCACCAGACCTGCTCCGCAGCGTCCTCGGCGACGTAACGGCTCTCGGCCACGACGGCTGCGATCGGCTCGCCGGCATAGCGCACCCGGTCGTGCGCCAGCATCGGCATCGCGGTGCGCACGAACTCCTCGTTTGGACGCTCGAGCACCGCGACCAGCTCAGGGTCTTGCAGGTCGGCCGAGGTGAGCACCGCCACAACGCCCGGCAGCACCCTAGCTCGGGTGGTGTCGATCGCGGTGATCCGACCGTAGGCGACCGGGCTGCGCACGAACGCCACGTAGTAGGCGCGCGGGTGCGCGATGTCGCCCACGAAACGGCCTGCACCGCGCAGCATGCGCGAGTCCTCGCGTCGGGGCAGTCGATTGCCCACCCAACGAGCCGATAACGCGTGCGTCTGCTGCCCCGGATTACTCATCGGATCCCTGAGGCGGCGGACACGGAGGCATCGGAGGCGAACGCCTCGGCGAACGCCCTCTGGATCAGAGTATCGACAAGATGACGTCGGTAGCGCTCGCCGCCGTAGGTGTCGGCATTGGGTCTGATGGCCGCGGCCGCGATGCGAGCGGCCGCGGCCCAGGTGGGTGCGGCCGGTTCTGCCCCTTCGACGAGTGCTTCGGCTTCGGTGACCCGCAGCGGCTCGCCGGCGACCGCGCCGAGCACGATGCTGACGTCGCGGCACCGGCCGTCGACAACGTCGAACGCCACGGCGGCTGCGGCGATCGCGAAGTCGCCGCGCCGGCGAGCATATTCCGTCAAGGCGCCGAAGGCGCGTGGGCGGTTGAAGCGCACCTCTGTCACGACATCGTTGGTTGCCGCCACCGTAGAGAGGAACCCGGTGAACCAGTCCGCGCTCGGAACGACCCGCGTGCCCTGCCCCCCGAGGACGACGACGTCTGCGTCGTACAGCCGCGCGAGCAGGCACCACTCGGCCGCGGGGTCAGCATGGGCGATGCTGCCGCCGACCGTGCCTCGCGAGCGGATGGGGTAGTGGCCAATCCAGCGCGCGGCGCGCGGCAGCAACGAGAAGCCGTCCTGCACCTCCGGGGCCCTGCTCAGCTCGAGTGTGCGGTGGCGGGTTAGCGCCCCTATTCGCAGGCTGTCGCCCTCACGGCGGACGTAGTCGAGCTCGGCGATCGCGTTGATGTCGACCAGGGCCGCCGGGTGCGCCAGCCGGAAGTTCATCATGGGCACCAAGGACTGGCCACCGGCCAGGACCTTCGCCTCATCCCCCAGGCCGGTGAGCAGCTCGACAACCTCGGCGGGTGCATAGGCGCGGTAGTACTCGAACGGCGCTGGTTTCACTCAGTCCACCCCTCGTTGCGGCACTGATATACCATATCATAAGTAGATTGGAGCCCAGCGTGAGTGACCTGCAGGTTGACCACGGCCCCTACGGGGCCCTGCGGATTCGGTTCGACGCTCCCGCGCGACGTAACGCGCTGACGTTGGAGACCGTGCAGCACCTGCACCAAGTGCTGGCGGACACGCCGGAGCAGGCACTGCTCCTCGGCAGCACGACCGACGGCATCTTCAGCGCTGGCGCCGACCTCGACACCGACAGGTCGAGTCGCGCGCAGCTGAGCGACCTGCTGTACGCATGTTACGAGCAGCTGGTGACTCGCCCCGGTGTCGTTCTCGCGGTCGTGCAGGGCCCAGCAGTGGGCGGTGGTGCACAGCTGAGCACGGCTGCAGATATCCGACTGATCTCGCAGGCAGCACGCTGGCGGTGGACCGGCCCAGGTCACGGGCTCGCCGTCGGCGCCTGGATCCTGCCCGACCTGGTCGGGCGCTCACGCGGACTCCAGCTCGCTCTGACCTCCCGGTGGCTGGACGCTGCCGAGGCCGTGGCCATCGGGCTGGCAGCGCGCATCGACACCGCACCGTGGAAGCAGGCTGAGGATTTGGTACGCCGGCTGGCCGATGCGGACGCCGATGCGCTCGCCCGCATCAAGCGCGTCGCGTCGGCCCCCCACGTGCTGGCGCGGCTCGCGCTAGAACGCAGTACGAACCGCGAGTTGTGGTCGGGCAGCGCCCCGACGGCGCACCGAGCAGCCGCCGACGGCCGGGACCTGCCAGCGATCACGTAATTCGCTCGCCCAGGCCGGACTTCCGCAGTTGATGAGCACACGAGTGGCGTGATCATGGCGTTGACCTGCGTGTTTGCGCGGGTCGTGCTGGGGTCGTGTTACTACAAGCCCTCGTGGGCCTCGACTGGGCGCCGCCGGAGTGGAGCGTTGCGCGACCTGACCGTCGTCGGTGGCGTTCTCCACCACCTGGAGCAGGAGCAGGGCGAGCCAGCACA
This sequence comes from Actinomycetes bacterium, assembly GCA_021793495.1. Lineage (GTDB taxonomy): Bacteria > Actinomycetota > Actinomycetes > JAJYSQ01 > JAJYSQ01 > JAJYSQ01. The sequence goes on along the minus strand of JAJYSQ010000046.1, from coordinate 234 downwards.
GTTGGACGTGCGCGCGGATCCGATCCTCACGATGGTGGGACACCGGTCGTAGCCCGAGGGCGTCCTTCATGTCCCGCCAGCCATGTTCCGCCAGCCATGTCCCGTCAACCATGTTCTGCCAGCCATGTTCGACCGGCAGCAGCTGCTTGTAGGCCGCCGCCAGATCCTCGGAGGTGAGGGCGGCATCGCTGGTGCACAGCAGCCACTTGCCGTCCAGGTGGGACTCCCGGGTGA
>JAJYSQ010000045.1 GCA_021793495.1 Actinomycetes bacterium | reverse complement strand
CGCCCGTCGGCACCTGGGGTACCGGTGTCCTGGCCCAGGACCGTGGCGACCAGCGGCTCGGCGACGACCAGGACCTCGCCGGACGGGGTGCGTACGGCCTGGTACTCGACGTCCGGATGGACGGCGACCGCGGTGTTCGACACCAGCGTCCAGGGGGTCGTGGTCCAGACCAGCAGGGACGCGCCGAGCGCGGCCAGCGGGCCGGTGGTGACCGGGAAGCGTACGTAGACCGAGGGGTCGACCACGGTCTCGTACCCCTGGGCCAGCTCGTGGTCGCTCAGCCCGGTCCCGCACCGCGGGCAGTAGGGCACCACCCGGTAGTCCGAGACGAGCAGGCCGGCGTCGAAGATCTGCTTCAGCGACCACCACACGCTCTGCACGTACCCGGGGTCCATCGTCCAGTAGGCCTGGGACATGTCGACCCAGTACCCCATCCGCTCGGTCAGCTGGGTGAAGGCATCCACGTTGGCCCGCACCTCGGTGCGGCACCGTTCGTTGAACGCGGCCACCCCGTACGCCTCGATGTCCTGCTTGCGGGTGAAGCCGAGCTCCTTCTCCACCGCGATCTCCACCGGGAGGCCGTGGCAGTCCCACCCTGCCTTGCGTGGGACGTGGTAGCCCTTCATGGTCTTGAACCGTGGGAAGACGTCCTTGAAGACCCGCGCCTCCACATGGTGGGTGCCCGGCATGCCGTTCGCCGTCGGCGGGCCCTCGTAGAACACCCAGCGCGGGCCGTCGGCCGTCTGGGCCAGGGACCGGGCGAAGACGTCTCCCGCACGCCACGCCTCGAGCACCTGGTGCTCGAGGGCGGGCAGGTCGACGCTGGTCGGGACGGCGTGGTACATCGGGCCTCCGTGGTCGGCGCACCAGAACTCGTACGGTCCTGCCACGGAGGGACGAGAGCCGGGCTCCCGCGGTACCACCCTCCTTGACCGTCGTCCTCGGCACCAGCGTCGAGGGGACGGCCCCCTTCGTTCGTCGTCCGCTGCCGGGTCTACCAGGCCGACGAGGCCGTTCTTCCGGCGGCTCAGGGGTGATCTTCCCCACCCTCAGTCCCCGGGCTCGCACCATCCCCGGGTCGCTCATGGCTGGTTTCGGGCGGGTACTCGTCCCCGTCGACGCCTGCGGACCGCGCACGACAACTTAGCACCGTGGGTCGCCCACGCCCTGCGGCACCGTGATCGGGGGTGCCATGATCGGGGGGTGCCGCGCCTCGTGCCTGTCGAGCCGCCGGCCGCGTCCGACGGTCCGGTCGGCTCGGTCCTCGGTCCCGTCCTCGGTCCCGTGCTCGGCCACGGGCCCGGCGGGGTGCTGCGGTTGAGCGTGCGGGTGCAGCCCGGCGCGTCGTCGGTGCGGGTCGGCGGGGTCTACCCCGGGGCTGGTGCGACCCCGCCCGCGCTGGTCGTCGCCGTGCCGGCCGCGCCCCGTGAAGGGGCTGCGACCCGTGCCGCGCTGCGCGCGCTGGCCGACGCCTTCGGCCTGGCCCGCCGGGACGTGGTGGTGGTCCGTGGTGCCACCAGCCGGGTGAAGCTGGTCGAGCTGCGTGGGGTGGACGAGGCGGTGCTGGCCGATCGGGTGCGGCGGTTGAGCCTCGAGCCGGTGGCGGTAGGACGTCGGTGAGGCTGCCCGTGCGCACCCGGCTCGCCCTGCTGGCCGGCGGGATGGCCGGAGGCCTGTCCCGAGCCGCTCGACGCGGTAACGGGACGACGATCAGCGGCCGCGTGGCGCTGGTCCTGGACCCGCAGGCCCTGTCCCGCCTGGCCCGGGGTCGGCGCAGCGCGGTGGTCAGCGGGACCAACGGGAAGACCACGACCACCCGGCTGCTCGCCGAGGCGCTGCGCACCCACGGGATGGTCGCGCACAACGACCGCGGCGCCAACATGCCGACCGGGCTGGTCGCCTGCCTGGCCCGGGACGTGGACGCACCGTTGGCCGCGCTGGAGGTCGACGAGCCATGGCTGCCCACCGTGGTCGCGGCGGTCGACCCTCGCGTGGTCGTGCTGCTCAACCTCAGCCGTGACCAGCTCGACCGGGTGGGGGAGGTGGCCCTGCTGGCCCACCGGTGGCGAGCGGCGCTGGCCGTGCCCCGCTCCGGCTCGGTGGTGGTCGCCAACGCGGACGACCCGCATGTGGCCTGGGCTGCGATGGGGGCCGACCGGGTGGCGTGGGTGGCCGCCGGACAGGCCTGGCGAGCCGACTCGGTGCTGTGCCCGGCGTGCTCCAGGCTGCTGGCCCGGGTTGGGCAGGAGTACTCCTGCCGGTGCGGCTTCCGGCGCCCGCAGGTCGGATGGCGCCTGGTCGATGATCCCGGACGAGACGGGGGCGACGCCGGCACCTACGTACGCGACCCGGACGGCCGCAAGCACCGGCTGGACCTGTCGCTGCCGGGAAGGGTCAACCAGTCCAACGCGCTGATCGCCGTGGCGGCCGCGGCGCAGATGGGGGTGGCGGTCGACGAGGCGGCCGCGGCGATGGCCCGGGTCCGCGAGATCGCTGGCCGGTACGCTCGCGTCGACCTGGCTGGCCGGGCGCTGCGGCTGCTGCTGGCGAAGAACCCGGCCGGGTGGGCCGTGGCCCTGGATCTGCTGCGCCCGCCGGCCGAGTGCCCGACGGTGGTGGTCGCGGTGAACGCCCGGGCTGCGGACGGCCGAGACCCCTCGTGGCTGTGGGACGTGCCGTTCGAGGCGCTGGGCGGTCGGCATGTGCTGGTCGCGGGGGACCGCCGGGCTGACGTGGCGGTCCGGCTGGCCTACGCCGGCGTGGAGCTGGAGATCGTCGACGGCGGGGTCGCCGAGGCGGCCCGCCGGTTGGGCCCGGGCTCGCTGGTCGACGTCCTGGCCAACTACACAGCGTTCGACGACGCGCTGGCCGCCGCCGGGGGACGCGGCACCGCCAGCACGCCGGCCGCCAGCACGCCGGATGCTCACCATGGCTGAGCAGACCGTGGGCCGCCTGGACCCCCGCCCGGGTGACCGGCTGCGCCTGGTCTCGGTCTACCCCGAGCTGCTCGGTACCTACGGGGACCGGGGCAACGTCCTGGTGCTCGCGGCTCGGGCGCGAGCTCGGGGGGTCGAGGTCGAGGTGGTCGAGGTCGCGCCGTTGGCCCCGGTGCCGAGCCAGGGCGACCTGTACGTGCTCGGCGGTGGGGAGGACGCGGCCCAGTCCAGCGCCGTCGCGGCGCTGGCCGAGGATGGAGGCCTGGCCGCGGCCGCAGCCTCCGGCGCCGTGCTGCTGGCCGTGTGCGCCGGGGTGCAGATGCTCGGGGAGCGGTTCGTCGCCGGCGGGGCGGACGTCCCGGGGCTCGGGATCATCGATGCCACCTCGACCCGGATGCCTCGGCGCGCGGTGGGCGAGCTCGTGGTCGAGGCCGACCCTGGGCTGCACGTGCCGCTGCTGTCCGGGTACGAGAACCATGGTGGCGGCACCACCCGGGGCCCGCTGGCAGAACCGCTCGGTCGGGTGGTTCGCGGTGCGGGCAACGGGGAGGGCACCGAAGGCGTACGCCAAGGGCGGGTGTACGGGACCTACCTGCACGGGCCGGTCCTGGCCCGCAACGCCGCGTTTGCCGACCACCTGCTCGGACTGGTGCTCGGGACCCTGGCCCCGCTGGACGACACGCTGCCCGAGCGGCTGCGCCGCGAACGGTTGACCGCCGTGCTGGGATCGGCCGCCGGGTGAGCGGCCGGCGTGCCGCGTTGTCCCGCCCGACCGGTGGCCCTATCCTGCCCGGACGTCCCGAGGGAAGATCGTGCTGTGGAGGGGAGCCGGATGGTCGAGTCCACGCGGAGGCCTGCGGCCCGGTCCCGGCGACCCGCCCCTGAGGTCCCCGCCCCTGAGGTTCCCGCCGCCGACGCACCGGTTGCCGAAGCAGTGGCACCGGCTCCGAAGGCGAAGCGGGAGACCGCGACCGCCTCCTCGGCGTCCGGCCGAGCTGGCACCCGCTCGGCTGGCACCCGCTCGGCTGGCACCCGCTCGGCTGGGAAGGCACCGGCCACGACGGCGGCGCCGACCGCCGGGTCGACTGCAGCGGGCGACCCGGTCCTGCTGGCCGTCCGCGAGGACGAGCAACCGTGGACTGCCGAGGAGCTGTCACAGGTGCGGGCCGACCTGACGGCCGAGGTCGCGTCGCTGCGCGGGGAGGTGGCGGCCGCCGAGTCTGGGCTGGCCGAGCTGGTACGCGAGTCCAACGACGGCGCCGGTGACGACCAGGCCGACGCGGGCACGAAGACCTTCGAGCGCGAGCAGGAGATGTCGCTGGCCAACAACGCCCGGGGCATGCTGGCTCAGGCGGAGCGGGCGCTGGAACGCATCGAGGACGGCACGTACGGCATCTGCGAGAGCTGTGGGCGCCCCATCGGCAAGGCGCGCCTGAAGGTGTTCCCCCGTGCGACCCTGTGCGTACCGTGCAAGCAACGAGAGGAGCGTCGCTGAGCGACGCCGACCCCGCCCCCCCGCCTCGGCGCATCGGCCTGTTCGTGGTGGTCGCGGCGACCGTCTACCTGCTCGACCAGCTGACCAAGGTGGCAGCGGTCGCGTTCCTGACCCCGGGGGTGCCCGCGGTCGTGGTCCCCGGCGTGCTGCAGCTGGACTTGTTCCGCAACCCGGGAGCCGCGTTCAGCATCGCGACCGGCATGACCGTGGTGTTCAGCCTGGTCGCCGTGGTCGTGGTCGGTCTGGTCATCCGTACGGCTCGCCGGCTGCGCAGCCGCGGGTGGGCCGTGGCCCTCGGGCTGGTGCTCGGGGGGGCGATGGGCAACCTCACCGACCGGCTGGTGCGGTCACCGGGCCCGTTCCGCGGCTGGGTGGTGGACTTCCTGCAGCTGCCGCACTGGCCGGTGTTCAACCTGGCCGACTCCGCGATCGTGACCGGCGCGGTGCTGCTGGTCGTGATCACCCTGACCGGCCGTGGCCTGGACGGCTCGCGGTCGGACCGGTAGCCGGCAGGCGCGATACTCACCCGGGTGAGCCCCGCTTCCGAACCGGTCCCTGTCGTGCCCAGCGCCGGCCTGCCCAGCGGCGACGTCCGGAGCCTGCCGGTGCCTGACGGGTTGGCCGGCCAGCGGGTGGACGTGGCGCTCGCCCGGCTGCTCGGGCTGTCCCGGGCCCGTGCCGTGGATCTGGTGGCCGACGGGCGGGTGCTGGTCGACGGTGTCGTCCCGGCGAAGTCCGAGAGGCTGGTCCCCGGAGCCTGGCTGCAGGTGCACCTGCCGGCCCCGGACCACCTCGCCCCGGCGCTGACCCTCGTCGCCGGTCTGCGCGTGGTCCACGATGACGACGAGATCGTGGTCGTGGACAAACCGGTCGGGGTCGCCGCCCACCCCAGCCCGGGCTGGACCGGTCCGACCGTGGTCGGTGGCCTGGCTGCGGCCGGGTACCGAGTGGCGACCTCGGGTCCGCCCGAGCGTGCGGGCGTGGTCCACCGGTTGGACGTGGGGACCAGCGGGCTGATGGTGGTGGCGAAGTCCGAGCGTGCGTACACCGTGCTCAAGCAGGCATTCCGTACGCGGGAGGTGGACAAGCGCTATCACGCGCTGGCGCAGGGACACCCTGACCCCTCGCGTGGGACGATCGACGCCCCGATCGATCGGCACCCGGTGCACGACTTCCGGTTTGCCGTGCGAGCCGGGGGCAAGCCGTCGGTGACCCACTACGCGACCCTCGAGGCGTTCTGGTCGGCCAGCCTGCTCGAGGTCCGGCTGGAGACCGGACGCACCCACCAGATCCGGGTGCACCTGTCGGCGGTGCACCATCCGTGCGTCGGCGACCTGCTCTACGGAGCCGACCCGCAGCTCGCGGCCCGGTTGGGGTTGACTCGTCAGTGGCTGCACGCCGTCCGGCTCGGCTTCGCCCACCCGGCCAGCGGCCAGTGGGTGCAGTTCGCCAGCGAGTACCCCGAGGACCTGTCCGGCGCGCTGGCCACGGTACGGGCCATGACCGAGGGCGCGAGATGACCGGGGGCGCGGGGTGACGGGAGGCACGCCGGACCCCGAGCCCACCGTCCGGGTGCGTCCGGCGGCCACCCCCGCCGATCTCGGGCGGGCCTTCGCCATCCGGCACGCGGTGTTCGTGTCCGAGCAGCAGGTGCCGGTCGAGCTGGAGCGCGACGAGCGGGACGCGGCCGCCCGACACGTGCTCGCCTGGTTCGGTGACGTGCCGGCGGGTACGGGCCGGCTGGTCGCCGAGACCCCTGGGTACGCGGGGCTGTCGCCGGACCTCGGCCCGGTTGCCCACCTGGGTCGGATCGCGGTGCTGGTCGAGTACCGGCGCCGTGGGGTCGGTGCGCTGCTGGTCGTCGCCTTGGAGGACCAGGCCCGTCGGCTCGGCCTGTCCATGGTGTACCTGGGGGCGCAGGTGCCGGCCGTCGGGTTCTACCACCGTCTGGGGTACCAGGCGTACGGCGCGGTGTTCGACGACGCGGGGATCGACCACCGGCACATGCGTCGGATCCTGGGCCCGACCGACGGCCCGCGGCCGGCACCCCTCGCGGACGAGCGCTGACCGGTGGCCACCGTGCTGCTGCTGCACTCGGTGTACGGCCGTCGTCCCGGGGTCGAGGCGTTGGCCGAGGTGTGGCGTGCCGATGGGCACCGGGTGCTGCTGCCGGACCTGTACGACGGAGCGGTCGCGGCCACCCTGGACGAGGCGTTCGCCATCCGCGACCGGGTCGGTGAGCTGGCCCTGGCGCAGCGGGTGGCTGCGGCCGCGACCGGCACCGGCCCGGGGTTGGTGGTGGCCGGGCTGTCGATGGGCGCATGGCTGGCCGGGTGGCTGGTCGCCGCCCGGCCCCGGAGCCTCGTGCGCCCCCGTGGGCTGCTGCTGCTGCACGGCACCTGCGAGCTGCCGTCCGACGTGGTCCTCGGGTTACCGGCTCAGCTGCACCTGGCCGACCCCGACCCGTTCGAGTCGGCCGCGGAGGTCGCTGAGTTCGTCACGGCGGCGCGGGCGGCCGGGATGACCCTGGCTGTGCACCGCTACCCGGGGGTGGGCCACTTGTTCACCGACCCCGGGCTGGCGGACTTCGACGCTGTCGCCGACGAGCGGCTGGTGGCCCTGACTCGAGGCTTCCTCGCTCGGATCGGCGGGCCCCGGTCCGACGGGCCCGTGGGCCCCGGGGGTGTCGTCGATCCCGGCTAGAGTCGCGGGGTGCCGCAGTCCTTTGTCCACCTGCATGTGCACACCGAGTACTCGATGCTCGATGGCGCGGCCCGGGTCGCCGACCTGGTCCGCGAGGCCGCGGCGATGGGTTCCCCGGCGCTGGCCATCACCGACCACGGCAACGTGTACGGCGCCTTCGACTTCTACCAGCAGGCCAAGGCCGCCGGGATCGTGCCGATCATCGGCATGGAGGGGTACGTCGCACCGGGCAGCCGGTTCGACCGCCGGAGGGTCGGACTGGGTTCCCCCGGGTCAGGCTCCACGGGTGCCGGGGGTGAGGAGAACCCGGGGGAGATGTACACCCACATCACGCTGTGGGCCGAGACCACCGCGGGCATGCACAACCTCTTCCGGCTGTCCAGCCTGGCCAGCCTGGAGGGGTACTACTACAAGCCGCGGATGGACCGCGAGCTGCTCTCCCGGTACGCAACCGGGATCATCGCCACCACCGGGTGTCCGTCCGGGGAGATCCCCCGCCTGCTCCAGCAGGGCCGGTACGACGCCGCGCTGGCCGCCGCCGCAGACTACCGGGACATCTTCGGCCCCGACCACTACTACGTCGAGCTGATGGACCACGGCTTGGCGATCGAGCGCAGCTATCAGCAGGACCTGCTGCGGCTGGCTCGCCAGCTGCGCCTGCCGCTGGTCGCCAGCAACGACCTGCACTACACCTACCCCGGGGATGCCGACGCCCACGAGGTGCTGCTGTGCGTGCAGACCGGCAAGACCATGGCGGACCCGAACCGCTTCCGTTTCGACGCACGGGACTTCTACCTCAAGAGCCCGGCCGAGATGCGCGGTGTCTGGTCCGAGCTGCCCGAGGCGTGCGACGCGACCCTGGAGATCGCGCAGCGGTGCCGGGTGGAGTTCGCCATCGGCGCCGACCTGATGCCGCGCTTCCCGGTGCCCACAGGGGAGAGCGAGCAGTCCTGGCTGGTCAAGCAGGTCGAGATCGGCCTGGCCCGTCGGTACCCCGCCGGAGTCCCGGACGACCGTCGCGCCCAGGCCGCGTACGAGACCTCGGTGGTCATCCAGATGGGGTTCCCCGGGTACTTCCTGGTCGTGGCCGACCTGGTCAGCCAAGCCCACGA
>JAJYSQ010000044.1 GCA_021793495.1 Actinomycetes bacterium | reverse complement strand
ACCACGGCCCCGAGGACCAGCACGGTCCTCCGGGTCCTGCGGGGCAGTCGAAGGCGCTCCGGGAGCTGGTGCGGATCGGTCGAGGGGCAGGGGTGCGCGGCGTCGGCCATCCGCCTAGTCTGGCACCGGCCCGTGCTCGGGGAGGTTCGTCGGCAGGACGTGCCACTCCCGGAGCACCGCGAGCAGCCCGTCGGTCAGCCGCAGGTCGGCCAGCTCGTCGAGGGTGACGAACCTCGCGGCGGCGGCGTCATCCGCCGCGGACAGTCGCCCAGCGACCACCCGGGCGGCGTAGTCGCTGATCGCGTACACCACACCGGCCTCGCCGGGTCGCTGCACATCTCCCAGGTGAGCGCCGACGACGACATCCAGCCCGGTCTCCTCGGCGATCTCGCGGACGACGGCCTGCGGGCCGGTCTCGCCTGGCTCGACCTTGCCCCCGGGCAGGGACCACTGTCCCTCGGCCGGGGGGTGCCCGCGGCGCACCAGCAGCAGCCGCCCCTGGCGGTCGTGCACCACTGCTCCCACGGCAGCCACACGGCGGATGACCACGTCGGCATGGTAGCCATCGGGACGGCACAGGAGAGCGGGTGCGCCGCCGAGGGTCGACCGGTGGCTCTTGACGCGGCGCGAGGTCAGGGGCACGGTCGGGGCCGTGACTGCGTCGGTGCCTGCGCGCTGCCCGCGATGCGGTCGGCAGCTTCCTACCCAGTCGTTCTGCCCGCGCCACGGGGACGTCGATCCCCTGGCCCCGCCGGTCGTGGGCGATCCCGATCAGATCAGGCAATGGTCCGGGCGGTCGGCGGTCCCGGTCTGGGCTCCTCGGTTGCCGGTGGACGGTTGGCGGTTCGGCGGCGTGGCTGGTGCGGGTGAGGAGTCCCGCGGCTGGCGGGCGGCCGCGGTCTGCCTGGCCGGTCCCAACCCCTTCGGGGGCCGGGCGGAGATGGTGCTCGTCGCCGAGGAGCCGGGCGTCGGCCTCGGGGCAGGCCTGGCTGGGCTGCCGGTTCCCGACCCGGTGCTGGACCCGCAGCGGCCGGCCGATGCCAAGGTGCATGCCCTGGGCCACCCGACGCCCCTGTGGTTCGTGCAGACCGATGGGGGGCCGGCGGTGTATGTCGGGGAGGCCGAAGGTTGCTGGCTGTGGGTCGTGCTCTGGCCGGCCCCGGCTGGGCTGCTGGTCGCCGAGGACCTCGACCTCGTCGATCTGCGTGACGGTCTCGGCCCGTGGGAGCTCCGGGCCGGGCCGGCGTGTCGCCGGCTGAGCCCCCGCGGCGGTACCGGGCAATAGGCTCGGCCTCCGTGCGCATCGACCTGCACGTCCACAGCACCGCATCGGACGGCACCGACTCACCGGCCGACCTGCTTCACCGGGTCGCTGCCACCGGTCTGGACGTGGTCGCGCTCACCGACCACGACACCTTTGCCGGGTACGAGCAGGTGCGGCACTCGGTGCCCGAGGGGCTGGTCCTGGTGCCCGGTGTGGAGATCTCCACCCGTCGCGGCCCGGCCACTGTCCACCTGCTGGGGTACCTGGTCGATCCGGGCGACGCCCATCTGGTCGAGGCGCTGGCGGCGTCTCGGAGGAGCCGGGTGGACCGGGCTCGTCAGATCGTGGCGCGGCTGGCCGCCGACGGGTACCCCGTCGCGTGGGAGCAGGTGCTGGCCCGCTCCGGTCCCGGTGGCCCGGTCGGGCGTCCGCACATCGCGGACGTCCTGGTGGAGGCCGGTAGCGTGGCCGACCGCACGGCGGCCTTCGACGGGCCGCTGCGTGCTGACGGGCCCTACTACGTGCCGTACGACGTGCCCGACCCGGTCGACGTGGTGGCCCTGGTCCGGGCCGCGGGCGGGGTGAGCGTGCTCGCTCACCCGGGGGCGCCGGGGCGAGGCGGCGCGCTGACCCGCGAGCTCGTCGTCGAGCTGTCCCGGGTCGGGCTGGCCGGGATGGAGGTCGATCACCCCGACCACACCTCCGCCGCCCGCGCTCGGCTCCGCGCCCTCGCGGTCGACCTTGGCCTGGTCATCACCGGGTCCAGCGACTACCACGGCACCGGGAAGCCGAACCGGCTCGGTGAGTTCGTGACCGCCCCGGACCAGTACGAGGCATTGATGGGTGCCCGATGAGCTCGGTGCTGGACGTCAAGTTCTTCGTCGAAGTCTTCGTGACGCTCTTCGTGATCATGGACCCACCGGGCACCCTGCCGCTGTTCCTCGGACTGACCAGTGGTCGCTCTCCCCGGGGGCGCCGTCGAGCCGCCTGGCAGGCGGTGACCGTGTCGCTCGGGGTGATCGTGCTGTTCGCGCTGTTCGGCCAGTCGATCCTGCACTACATGGGGATCACCCTGCCGGCGCTGCAGGGAGCCGGCGGCCTGCTGCTGCTCCTGGTCGCCCTGGAGCTGCTGACGGGCAACGCCGACGAACCTCAGGAGACCGCCAACGTCAACATCGCCTTCGTCCCGCTGGGCACGCCCCTGCTGGCCGGCCCGGGGGCGATCGTCGCGACGATCGTGTTCGTCCGCCGGGCCGACTCCCTCGCCCAGGACCTGGCCCTGGCGCTGGGAATCCTCGCCGTGCACCTGACGCTCTGGTTGACGATGCGGTACTCGAGCGCGCTGATCAAGGTGCTGCGCGACAGCGGGGTGACCCTGCTGACCCGGATCGCCGGGCTGCTGCTCTCGGCGATCGCGGTCCAGCTGGTGGCGTCGTCCGTGGAGGCTTTCGTCAAGGGTGCGCGCTAGGTCCGCACCCGCGGCTGCCGTCGGGCCCGTGGGCTATCCGCCACGGGACAATCGGGCGCCCGACCCGTCGGCACCAGCGTCCACCTCGAACCAGACACCCTTGCCGTGCGACGACGGTGACCACCCCCAGCGGCTGGCCAGGGCGTCGACCAACCGCAGGCCTCGGCCGGCAGCCAGCTCTGTCTGGGCCGGGCGCAAGGTCGGGTGGCGCGTCGGGTCCGCGTCGTGCACCTCGACGCGCGCACCCCGCCGGGTGCGCCGGGCCAGCAAGGTGACCGGTGGGGTGCCGTGCAGCAAGGCGTTGGTGACCAGTTCGCTGACGAGCAGCACCGCGGCCTCCTGAGCCTCCTCGCTGATCCCCCACGAAGCCATCGCCGACCGGACCTCGCGACGGGCCCGACCGACCTCGGCGGGGTCAGTGCTCAGCCTGGCGGTCAGCACGGAAATGATGGTCGTTCCCTTCCGGATACACCGTACCGGGCGGTCCCGACAGCCCGACCGTGGCTCACCGTCGAGGCCGCGTCGGCGGGTCCCGCCAGAACGAGACGAGCGTCTCGGTGGTCAGCTCGGGCGCCTGGGCGGCCGGGGAGTGGCCCGCCCCGGGAATCTGCGCGACCGTGGCCGTCAGCCGTCGAGCCATCTCGGTCTGCCAGGCTGGTGGCCACGCGTCGTCCTCGGTGCCGTACGCCACCAGGATCGGCAGGCCGCACTCGTCGAGCTCGGCGGTGCGGTCTTCGGTGTGCATCAGGGCTCGAGCCATCTCCGCCAGGGCGAGCGGGCTGTTCGCCACGAAACGGCGGTGCAGGAACTCCCGGATCTCCCATGGTGGTTCAGGCTCACCGGCGGCTTCGGCGTCGGCCCGGTGCACCGCCCACACCTCGTCCAGGGAAGTCTGACCCAGCGATTCCATCAGCGTCTGCAGCGCCACGGACTGGTCCTTGGGCAGCCCTGCTGGCCCGCTGCACAGCAGCGTGAGAGAGGCGAAGGATTCGGGCGCCGCGATCACCGCGGCCCGGGCTACCAGACCACCGAAGGAGTGCCCCACGAGGTGCGGACGTACCGGTCCCAGCTCCTTGGCCAGGTGCACCAGGTCGGCGGCGAAGGCCGGGATGGAGTACGACCGTGGGTCATCGTCCCGGTCGGACTCGTACTGGCCGTACTGGTCGTAGGCCACCGGGTGGATCCCGCGCCGGGCCAGTGGCTCCAGGATCGCGATGAAGTCCTCTTTGGACCCGGTGAACCCCGGGACCAGGATCGCGCAGGGCGCTTCGGGTGCGGTGGGATCCTGGCCGGCTCGCCCCTGACCGTCGGTCACGTCGGCGGGTAGCGACTCGATGGCGGCCAGCTCGCCGCGGGACACGGGCAGATGCCGCGGTCGTGCGCACGCGGGCAGGGCCAGGAACGGCGGGGTGCTCACGGGCGACGACGTTACCGGCCCGTACCTCGAACGGGTTCAGGCGGTGGGGTTACCTGCCCGGGTCCGCTGCCGCGTCCGCACCGGACGGGGCTCACGGACCTGGCGTGGCGCCTCGACATCGGGCTCCCGTCGCGCCGGTGACCCGGTCGCGGCAGCTCGGACGCGGCGCTGACGGTCCCGACCGTTGACCTCGCGGGTGGCGCGAGGGCGCCGTGGCCGCTCGCCGAGGTCCTCGACGCCCTCGGCCGCCAGCCCGACCCTGGTCCGGGACGCCCGGGGCAGCGACCCCGTGGTGGTCGCCGGGATGCCCAGCTCGGCGAACAGATGCAGGCTGGTCGAGTACGTCTCGGGTGGGTCCTGCAGGCCGAGGTCGAGGGTCCGACTGATCAGCACCCACCGCGGTAGGTCAGGCCAGTCGACCAGGGTGACGGCGACCCCGGAGGCCCCGGCTCGGCCGGTACGCCCGATGCGGTGCAGGTAGGTTCGCTCGTCATCGGGGCAGGAGTAGTTGATCACGTGGGTGACGCTCTCGACGTCGATGCCTCGCGCCGCCACGTCCGTCGCGACCAGCACGTCGACCTTGCCGGAGCGGAAGGCACGCATCGCCTGCTCGCGGGCTCCCTGACCCAGGTCGCCGTGCAGGGCGGCCACCGCGAACCCCCGGTCCGCCAGCTCTCCGGCGACACGGTCCGCCGCCCGTTTGGTCGTGGTGAAGATCATGGTCAACCCACGCTGCTCCGCCTGCAGGATCCGGGCCAGCACCTCGACCTTGTCCATCTGATGGGTCCGGTAGGCGAACTGGGTGGTGTCGATGACCGTCTGGCCCTCGTCGGGGCTGGTCGCGCGCACGTGCACCGGCTGCGTCATGTACCGGCGCGCCAGGTTCACCACGTCGGCGGGCATGGTCGCGGACAGCAGCATCGTCTGGCGTCGGGCCGGCACGTGGGCGACGATGCGCTCGACGTCCGGCAGGAAACCCAGGTCGAGCATCTCGTCTGCCTCGTCGAGCACGAGCATGCCCACGTGGTCCAATCGCAGGTGCCGCTGCTGCACCAGGTCGAGCAGGCGGCCCGGCGTCCCGACCACGACCTCGACCCCGGAGGTCAGGGCCGAGACCTGGGGTTCGTACGAGCGGCCACCGTAGATCGCGAGCACCCGCACGTCCCGGCGGCGCCCGGCCAGCTCGATCTCGCGAGCTACCTGCACGCACAGCTCGCGGGTCGGCACCACGACCAAGGCCTGCGGACGACCGGCACCGGCCAGGTGGGCGAAGGCCTCGTCGGCCGGGGCGGTGATGCGCTGCAGCAGCGGAATACCGAAACCGAGAGTCTTCCCGGTCCCCGTCTTTGCCTGGCCGATCACGTCGTTGCCCTCGAGAGCGACGGGGATGGTCATCGACTGGATCGGGAACGGCTCGAGGATGCCGATGTCGGCCAGGGCCTCGACGGTCTCCGGGCGAACTCCGAGGTCGCGAAAGGTGGTCAGGGTGTGTTCCCTCCTGAGGGTGCGGACCTGCGGAGTCTACCGCGTGTGGGCGCGGCCCTCGGTTACGCTGACCGGATGGCCTCATGGGAGCCGGACGGTGAGCCCGACGTCGCTTACCGCGCCGCGGTGGTCGACCTGCTGGGACTGCTGGCGTACGGGGAGATCACCGCGTTCGAGCGGCTCGCCGCGGATGCCCGGCTGGCGCCGACGGTGATGGACAAGGCGTCGTTGGCCCAGATGGCGGTGGCCGAGTTCGCGCACTTCACCCTGGTGCGCGATCATCTTGCCGGGATCGGCGCCGATCCCGATGTGGCGATGGCGCCTTTCGTCGCCGCGCTCGACGAGTTCCATGAGCGGACTGCCCCCGCCGACTGGCTCGAGGGGCTCGTGAAGGCGTACGTCGGCGACGGGATCGCGACCGACTTCTACCGCGAGATCGCCACCCACCTGGACCCGCAGACCCGCGAGCTGGCCTTGTCGGCCATGACCGACACCGGCCATGCGCAGTTCGCCGTGGACCGCGTGCGCACGGCTATCGAGGTCACTCCCTCGGTCGGTGGCCGGCTGGCATTGTGGGGCAGGCGGCTGGTGGGCGAGGCACTGAGCCAGGCGCAGCGCGTGGCGGTCGAGCGCGATGCCTTGGCCGCGCTGCTCGTCGGTGGGGTCGGGGTCGGTGGGGTGGACCTCGTCGAGCTCGGACGGATGTTCACGCGGATGACCGAGGCGCACACCCGCCGCATGGGCACGCTGGGGCTCTCCGCCTGACCAGCCGCCCGCCGATGCGCACAGCTCGGCGGGCGATGAACCCGGTCCGGCTCACACAGCTCCGAAGCCGACCCGGCGAACCTCCTGCTCCCCGATCTCCAGATAGGCGAGGCTGGCAGCCGGGACGAGCACCATGCGCCCGCGCTCGTCCTGCAGGCGCAGCACCCCGTCCGGTGTGGCCAGCGCCGCGTTCACCGCAGCGACGAGCTCGTCCGGGGACTGGCCGGACTCCAGGAAGAGCTCGCGTGCGGTGTTCTGCACACCGATCTTGACCTCCACAGGTACCTCTTCCGCATCGTCGGTCGATACTGCTCGCGGGTCGGTCGAGGGTCCGCCGGGTCGGTCGAGGATCCTTCGTGCGCCCAGACCGAAGGCTAGTCGACCCCGGGCGAGGAGGCTTGCCGGCGGGGCAGGCCTCGGATGCCCCGCCAGAGCAAGGTCGAGATCAAGTCGGTGGCGGTCTGCTCGGGGATCTGCCCGACGCTGGTCAACCAGTAGCGGGCACTGACCTGGGCCAGCCCGGTCAGCCCGACCGCCACCAGCATCGATTCCTCGAGGTCCAGCCCGCTGTCCTCGCTGATCACCTGGCTGATCGCCTGCGCGCACAGCTCGTTGACCCGGTCGACCCGACGGCGCACCTCGGGCTCGTTGACCAGGTCCGACTCGAACACGAGCCGGAACGCCCCGTCCTCGGTGTCGACGAACCGGAAGTACGCCGCGATCGTCGCGGCGACGCGCTGATCGTTGTCCGAGGTCGACGCCAGAGCGGCCTGGACCGCCGCCACCAGGGCGTCCCCGGACTCGTCCAGCAGTGCCACGTACAGCTCGAGCTTGCTGGGAAAGTGCTGGTAGAGCACGGGCTTGCTGACCCCGGCCCGCTCCGCGATGTCGTCCATCGGCGCAGCGTGGTAGCCCTGGGCCACGAACACCTCACGAGCGGCGCGCAACAGCTGGGCGCGACGCTCCACCCGGGGCATCCGGGCACCGCGGGACCGCGGCTCCGCGGTCGAGGGCATCGCACTGGCTCCTCGCGGGGCGTCGGGGGAAGAGGCAGACCTGTCGGCGGGAATCGACCCTCGGAAGGGATCACGTCGGTACGTCAGGTCGGTGCGCCGGGCCGTATGGTACGCGCAGGCCGCTGGTCGGTGCCCATCGCAGGCACGCCCTCGGACTAGCCCGTACGGGTGGCCGGATTCCTGGGGCGACGCCGAACGGCTGGGCGGGCTCGTCCACCTCGCCGATCTGTCCTGCCCGTCCGAGTGTCGAGGATGGTCCTATGTCAACTCCGGACCCCGGGTCGCTGCTGGACGCGGTGCGGGGTGTGCCTGGAGTTGCCCAGGTGGAGTGGGAGCCGGAGGCCGACCCGGACAATCCCGGTGCGCTTCGGCTGCTGCTGGAGGCCGGAGCCGATGAAGTCGCGGTGGCGACCGCGGTGAACCGGCTGCTTCGGGATCGGTTCGGACTGGCCGTGGATGTCGACCGGGTACGAGTGGTGGAGGAGACAGTTCCGGCGGCTGCGGGGCCGCTCGACACGGGGCCGCTCGACACGGGGCCGGCGCCCGCTCCGGCGCCGTCGTCCCGGCAGCCACGCCTGACCATCGAGCGACTGCAGCTGGTCTCGGAGGGCCTGGGGGTGACCGTGACCGTGACCCTCGGACTCCAGGGGCGCCAGTCCATGGGTCACGCCGCGGGGGCCGCCTCGGCTACGGGCGTGCACCGCGCGGTGGCGGAGGCCACGCTGGAGGCCGTTGCCGCACTGGTCGGGGAGCAGGTGCGGCTGGAGGTCGAGCACGTCGAGGTCGTCACCAACGGTGCGGAACGCACGGTGGTCGTGGTGGCTGCTCTGCTGACGTCCCGGGGGGCAACCCGGTTGTCGGGGTCGTCGGTGGTTCGCGAGGATGTGCGACAGGCGGTGCTGCGCGCCAGCCTGGCGGCGGTGAACCGCCGGGTCGCTGCGCTGCTGGCCGGACCGGGCGGCTGAACCCGGGCGGACGGGTCGAGCGCGGGAGGGGTTTGTCGAGGTGCCGG
>JAJYSQ010000043.1 GCA_021793495.1 Actinomycetes bacterium | reverse complement strand
CCGGGCCGCCGCCTGGCGTAGGCTGCGGACTGCTCGCCTTCCCCCTCGCGCTCCAGGGGCGGAGGGCGTGGGCCGGGATAAGTGTTGGTGCTCCCGGCCCTTGGGGCGCCCGCTTCTTGCCAAGCTCGGGCGCCCCTCTTGCGTATGCCGTCCGGCGCATCGTCTGTCGACGCTGGGGGTCCGTGGAGCGCAATCTTGTGGGTTTAGCGCGGTCCGTAGTGGGTGGCGAAGCTGGCGGCAGAGGTCAGCAGTTCAGCGAGGTCTTCTCGGCGCCGGCCGGGGGTGTCGTTCCAGGCGATGATGTCGCGGTATTCGCCGCGGGCGCGCAGAAGCAGGTTCATGCAGTTTCGTGCGACGTAGGCGGTGTGCTCGGTGCCGTTTCCTTCTTCTGCCGCGATCTGAAGGGTGGCTTTGGCGCACACTCCGCCGGTGACGTAGGCACCCTGAGTCCAGCCGTCACGGTGAAGAATGGTGTGGGCGGCGGCCAGGTGGGTGGCGACAGTGGGCCCGGTGGTCTGGTGGCCGGCGTGGGTCCAGAAGCGGGCGGCGCGGGCGGGTTCGCCTGCCAGGAGGTTCGCAGCAGCGGCGAGGCTGGGGTGGGGCGGTGCGGCCGGGCTGGGGATGAGGAGGTGCTGTTCGAGCTGGGCGATCAGGTCGGTGTCGGTGCTGTGGCGGGGTTGCATGTCAGGTTCCCTAGTCGTCGAGGTCGGCTTCCCAGGCTTCGGAGAATTCTTGGTCGGCGAAGGTTTCGGCGAGGCCGGTGACCTGCTGAAGACGCAGGACCTCGTCGGGTTGCATGCCGAGTTCTTCTCCGATCCATTCGGGGCTTTTGCCCAGGCGGCCGAAGTGGAGCACAAGGTCGGACATGCCCTGGACGGTGTGCTGTCCGCGGGCGCGGTTGTGGCGGACGGTGGCGGCCATCCGGTCGTGACTGCCTTGGCGGTCGGGGCGGATGACGGTGATGGGCAAACGGCCTTTCACCCGGTCCCGGACGGCACGGACTCCCCTGCCCACCTCGTGGCGGTGGAAGCCGTCAACGATCTCGTAGGAGACGTCGTCGTTTGCTTCGGTGCGCCAGCCGACGATGGGCTGGGTGTAGCCGTCGGCGAGGATGGACCGTTTGAGGAGTTCCATCTCCGGTGGAGCGACGACGTTCGGGTTGTAGTCGTTGGCGACGACGGATTCCTTCCGCACCCACAGCACGCAGTCCACTGGTTCATCGCGGAGTGGGGAGTGCTCGGCGAGGGCGAGGCGGAGGGCGTTGATGGTGTCGATGCGCTGGTCTTCGGGGAGATCGTCTAGTTCGCTGAAGATGGCGCGGGCGCGGGCGAGGAGTGTGCGGGCGGGGTCGGCGTCGGCGTCGGCGAGGAGGTCGAGTTGTTGGTGCTGGTCAGGCATTGCGGCCTTCCTGGGTGATGGTGGCCGGCCGGACCAGGCGGGTGAAGTTGGTCAGTTCTTGGGTGACGGCGAAGCCGGCGGCGATGTGGGCGGGGACCAGGGTGTGGCGGACGATGGCTTCCAGGTGGCGGTCGTTTCCGAACTGCTCGGCGGCGGCGGAGACGAGTGCGGGCGCCGTGGTTTCGTCGCTCTTGTCGGTGACGTAGAGGCTTTCCAGCAGGGTCTTCTTGCCGCGGGTGATGACGCCACAGAATCCGGCGATGGTGCCGGTGTGGGTGCAGGAGACCAGCCAGGTCTTGCCGTCGTCGTCCCAGATCGAGTCTCCGACTGCTTTGTGGACGGTGCGGTTGGCCAGGTAGGGGCCGAGGGTCGGGTAGAAGTCGGGGTCGGTGTTGGTGAGGGCGGTGATCTGCACGGGACGGCTCCGGGGTCCGGGGTGCGCTGGTGGCCCCACCCTCCCACAGCCCCCGACTTATCCGCAAGCCATCTTGCGCTTTTCCCGGGATTTACATGAGGGGGTTCGCGACCCGGCGGCGCTTCATCATCTCCTGGTACTTCTTGTACGCCTGGGGGCTTGTCGGAGAGAATGACAACCCCTTGCACCAGTAGTCGTAGGCGAGCATGGTCTTGCACACGCGGGTCCAGGACGGGACCTGCTTGCTGGTGGCGGGGCCCTCGTCCGGGATGTCGCCGCCGGGATATCCACGCGTGGCGTACCACTCCAGGAACTTGTGGATCTTGTTTCGGTAGTGCTCGGCAGCCGGCGGCGGCATGGACTCCAGCAGTTGGTACGCGTACTCCTTCCAGGTGATGCCCTCCGGCTTGGTGACCTTGATGCGCCCGAGAACGTTGCCCGTGGTGCGGGCGTGCGCGGCACCGAAGTTCGCCCCCTGAACACGGGCGAGAACCCGGCCCCAGGTGTTCGGCTCGATGATGTGGTACAGCCACAAGCCACGGCGCTGGTCATCGCCGTAAGGCTGGCAGATCCGGGCCTGGTGGATCGTCAGCCCGGCCTGGTGCATCCGGTCGTAGAGCTGGTTGTACGGCGTCTTCGTCCGGCCGTAGAAGCGCCAGATGTCCTCGGTCCGCCAGTCGTAGAGCGGGTACCCGTTGTACAGCCCGCCCTCGATCCACGTCGTCCAGCGGTGCCCATCGTGGGTCCGCTTGTCCCGTCGGGCCAGCGACCGGAAGCGGTTGAGCGACTCCTGGGTGCGAATACCGACTAGACAGGCGGTCAGCTGCTCGTGACCACTGTGCCCCTGGTGGGAATACCAGCGGCCGAACGCCGGCACCAACTCCTCGAACTCCATCCCCGGCACGAACCAGTCGAAGAAGTCCGGGTCGGAGAAGACGCGCTCTTCACCGGTGTCCGGGTGCGTCCAACTGGGCAGAGGCCGCACCCACTGCTCGGTGCGATCGGGATCCCAGCACCTCCACTGCGGCTCGAAGTGCGAAACCGCGTTGCGCAGGTTCAGCGGCAGGGCGACCCAGTAGACATCCAGGACGTCGGCGTGCCGGTCGAGCATCCGCGCGATGTACTCGATGGTCAGCCGGTACTGCGCTTCGAGGTCCACCACCAGGACGCCCAGACGCCGCTTCCTGCGCCGCGCCTCGTTGGCAGCCAGCTCCAGCAGGACGCCGGAGTCCTTGCCGCCGGAGAAGGACACGTACACGCGCGGGAAGTCGGAGAAGACGCGGTTAATACGCGCCTGCGCCGCCTGTAGCACGTTCAGGGGCGTGCCGTCCGGGCCGGTTACCGGCCGGGAGCGGGCTGGAGATGCGACAGCCACAGCCGAACCTCCTCCTCCGTAGTGTCGACCAGGTCACCGTCAGCGGTGACGTACAGGTAGCGCACGGTGTGCGGCTTGTCCCAGGCGGTGCGGTAGACCGCCTCGTACAGCGGGCCTGCCGTCAGCGTCCAGTACAGCCACACCCCACGGGTGCCACGGGAGTTGGCCTGTGACCAGTCCTGCTTCGGTCGCAGCTCACGGCGAGCGAAGCCCCGGCCGAACAGGCCGGTCAGCTCTGCCAACCGGGGTCGGGCAAGGCGCCTGGAGCGCTCCAGGGTTCCCGCGGCCTGCGCGTGTCGGTGTTCGGGTGGGGACAGGCCGATCAGCTCAGCAGCGAACACGGTCTTCACGCCTGGTCTCCGTCCCCCTCGTCGCCGCCCACAGCCTTGGCCGGGGAGCGCAGCAGCCGTCGGGGCCACCAGGCGTCCATCGCGGCGACCGAGAAGCGAAGGCGCCCCTCGTCGGGGTTGACCGGTTTCGGGGGCAGAGGGGTTCGGGTGTCGCCCGCGGCGTGGCGGCGGTGTGCGGCGCTCATCGCCCCGATGAGGGTGGCGTGGTCCACCCCGTAGCGGCGGGCGAGCTGGGCACGCGTCATCTCCGTCGCCTGGTCGTCACTGTTCGGGGCGCCGCGGCGGGGCCGATGCGGCCACCAGGCGGTAACCTCCTCTTCCCGGAACCGCAGCCGCGGGTGTCCGGGGTTGACCGGTTCGGGCGAAGGGTGCTCTGGGTCGAAGCGCGCGCGAGCGGCGGTCAAAGCGCGGGAGACGGTAGCCGGATGCACACCCAGCACGCGGGCCAGTTCGGAG
The DNA here is from genome assembly GCA_021793495.1 of Actinomycetes bacterium. Lineage (GTDB taxonomy): Bacteria > Actinomycetota > Actinomycetes > JAJYSQ01 > JAJYSQ01 > JAJYSQ01. The sequence continues at coordinate 4,454 of JAJYSQ010000043.1, read as the reverse complement.
TACGTCAGGTCAGCCACGGTCGGTCTCCGCTCGGCCGGCGGCGTGAACGGTGTAGTGCAGCGGGCAGGGGCCGGGCACCACCCGCGTCCGAGAGCCGGCAGCAAGCACGGAGCGTGCCCAGCGCAGCAGCCCCGGATCGGTACTGGTGCCTTCGGCGCGGATGTAGGTGTCGTACTGGCCGGGGTCCTGCCAGATCGCCCGGCCGTCGTGGGTGACGATCAGATGTCCCCCCGGAAGCTGCCCGGCGACGCCGCCGGCCACGCTGATTCGCCCCGCTTCCACAGCCGACGGCACGCTGCTCCAGTAATCGTCAGCGACCGGAGCAGTGGCCACCGCCGCCCAGCTGACCAACTGGTGGATGTCCTGGGCGTCCAGGGACTGCGCACCGCGACGTACCTCGGCGTCGATCTCCTGGTCGTGCGACTTCACCAGGTCCAGCCGGTAACGAAAACACCAGTGCTTGCCCACATGCCGCTTATCCCGGTCGGCGTGCGGGCAGGCCCCGGGGGCGAACGTCACGGTGGCCTCGGTGACCACCGCACGCCGCCCGTCCTCCAGGCGCAGCACGTCCCCCGCACGGTGCGCCAGCTTCTTGGCCTGCTCAGCAACGAGCGCCTCGGAGGAGGCTTCCACACGACGCAGGTGGAAACCGGTGGCGGTGCGCCCGGCGGCGGCAATCAGGTTCTGGCGGCGGTCGATCGTGGCCTGCTCCCGTGCGATCTCCCGCTCCTCGCGGCGCCGGTATGCCTGCTCACGATGCTCGGCCGCAATGGCTGCGGCCTCCCGTGCCCGGGTGGATACAGCCCAAGGGCCCGTCTTCGACTGCTGCGGCTTCGTCCCCGGAGTGGTGCCGCCGCTGGCGGCGGAAGCCGGCGGCTTCTCGGAATGGGCGGCACGCCACTGCTCACACAGCTCGGTCAGTTCCGCGCGGATCGTCTCGCTGGGAGCTGCCCAGAGGCGACGCTCAGGAACCCAGACCGCGCCCATCTGCCGAGCACGTGCCCGAATCAGCTCTGCCTCGTAGGGGATGCGCACCCACCGGCCGGCCTCAACGACCTGTCGGTACCGTGCGGCACGGTCCTCGGCCACAGCAACCGCCTGCAAGGCAGCCGCCCGCTTGGAAGGGCCGACCCAGTGGGCTTTGCGATGCGTGTCCCAGTGCGCACCGAGCGCTTGAAGATCGGCGCGCAGCCGGGTATGGGGACCGGAGGAGACATACAGCCGGGTGCGCAGCTTCCAGGCGCGGTCAATGTCAATGTCCGGGTGCGCCGGGCGCCGTTGCAGCGTCGCGGTCATCTCGCCTTCCTTTCTTGGCTCCCACCCTCCCACACCCCCGGTCGATACGCAAAGGTTCATGCATGGCGACCGGGGGGTGGTGGGGGATCAGGTGTGCCAGCGCCGGGCGTGACGGCCCACCGCGTCCGCCATCGCGTCGAAGCACTCGACGTCACAGGCCGGACCAGTGGACGCCAGCATGGCGTGCCCGTCGATGGGGCTCCCACAGTGATAGCAGTGCGCAACGTCCATCCCGGGACAACCACCGCTCTCGGGTTCGACTCTCGGGGAGAGTTGGTACGGCTCCGGCCGGTACTCATGCTCCCGGTACCGATCGCGCGCCTCTTCCTCCCAGTCGAACTCTTCGACCTCGAACGCTTCCGCGCTCGCAGCCCCAAGCTCTCGGAAATACAACTCCACCGACCAACGAACCGTCTCGGCGCCACCCTCAAGAACATCGGCATGCCGCCGCATCCGCGCCCTGTACGCACCGCCGGGCTCCAGCCCCTTGTCCGCCACCGTGGAAGAAGTCCGCGACACTGTCTTCAGCCCCGCGATCCGCACCAGGTGCTCCTCATGCAACCGCCGGGCTTCCTGCCGCTTGGCCTCCCGCTTTCTACGGTTACGCTCGCGGGCCTGCTCGTTCCTCCGGACGCGCTTCTCCTCCTCGATGGCCTGCTGGCGACGCTGCTCACGACGCTGGGCGGCAGCCCGGGCGATCTCCTCCTGCTGCTCCTCGTAGGAGACGGGGGGCTGCTCCCTGCAGTTCACGTACGGCAGGTGCCGGGTTTCCCACACGCCTTTGCCCTCACGGCGGAGATACCGTCGCGCCTGCACCGGCTGCACCGTGACCGAGCACACCACGCACACTTCCCCACCCGTCACTGTCCGCGGCGGACACTCCTCGTAGTGCTCCACCACTGCCTCCCTTCCCCAGCCGACCAGGTGCCCCTTCCCGGCGTCGACCGGGGCGTCGCACCAGCGGCACACCCCGGGGCGGCGATTGGGCCTGCGCGCTGCTCGGACGACGGTCACCTCGCCCCGTGGAGCAGGATGCTTCGCCAACAGTGCGTTGATCTTGTTGCAGGTCTTCGCCCCGAAAATGGACCTCTCCGTCATGTAGTGGTACTCCCACAGCTCTTCCAGCCCCACCTCGGTCACGAGGTGCAGCTCGACATCGGCCTCCATCAGCGGAACACGCTTGTAGCTGCGGTAGCCGTCCCTCCAGCCAGTGACTTGCTTGTCCACCACCATCACCAGCGCCCCGACGGGGAGTCGCACCTCGTCGCCTGGGGCCAGTTCGGTTCCTGTGATGGAGCGGTTGCCGGCCCTGCTGATGTGCACGCCAGTGACCATCTGTCGCCAGTGGTTGCTGCTGTAGGTGGCCCCCTCGGGCATGGGTGGCACGGTCACGGGGACGAGGGGAGTCTCGTCAGTGACGGGGGATGAATTCTGCATGTTGGCCCTCTCGCCTTGGGTGTGCGATGACCCCAGACTCCCATCGCCCCGACAAAAGTGCAAGTTGTTTTGCTATTTTCCCGGGGTAGTCCGTATGGTTTGCACCGTACGGTGACCACGCTTCACGCCACCAAGGGAAGGCCGCACGCATGACGAACAACCCGCTCGGCAGCCAGTACGGCACGCTGATCATGTCCGGCTGGATCGGCACCGACCCACGCGACCGCAGCGACATGCCGTTCCTGTACCTGGCGACCCCCAGCGACGGATCGCTGGGCATCAGGGCCCGGGACACCATGGCCAAACTGGCTCAGGCACTGGGGTTCGACCCGCAGCCCGGAAGCATGACCCAGCAGCCGAACACCGGCGTGTACCTGACGGTCACCGACGACTGGGTGCGTGTCGTGATGCCCTCATGGGCGCACGTGGAACACCCAGGCAGCCCGGAGATCCGCCGATTGGCGCGAACCAAAGGGCAGGCGGTTTTGACCCTTTCGTACCTGCCGCTGCCCTCGGGGGTAGACATCGGCACCCACAAGCAGCACACGATCGAGCAGATGGCGTGCGCGTCCGGACTGGTTCCGGTGCGCTGATCGATAGGGCAGCGAGGTCAACATCCTCTGTATGCGCCTACCAGTCCGGCAAGGGGGCTTGGCCGGCCGGTACCGTTGGCGGCGTGGCACTCTTTCGCGGTCAGGTCGGGTGCCCTGTGGGCCGCCCGCGCGCACCGGGCGGCCCACACCGTTTACCGGAGTGTGCGGTGCGGGACCTGTTTCAGGTCGGCTGCCACGTCCGCGGCCTCCCGTACGACACCGAGGCCAACGAGCGTGGCGTGTGCCGCGGTCAGCTCGGTCTGGGCCACCCCGCGGTCTTTCAGCGCGGATGCTGCTCGGCCGGCCACCGCTCGGGCTATCGCAGCGTTGAACCGGTCCCCGCGCGCGTCGAGGACCCGCACCGCGTCCATGGCCTGGTGGAAGGCCCGCGGGTGGTTCTCCCGGCGGCCGGCGAGCTCCAGCAGTCCGAGGGCGGCGGCGCGCGAGTCGCCCGCAGCGGCGCAGGCTTCCCGCGCCTTCTCCAGCAGTTCAGCGGCCTGCTCGTCCCGACCCAGCGCCACGTGGGCGAGGGCGGTGTAGTACTTGGCGCGGGCCGCACCGAGCGGGTCGCCGGCTTGGGCGAACAGCGCGAGGGCGCGGGCGAACCACTCCTCGGCCGACTCCGGGGCGGTGTCCAGCATCATCAGCCCGCCGGAGGTGGACATGCGGGCCTGTGCCGGTACATCCCCGCATCTCACGGCGGCGTCCAGGCCGACCAGGTGGGCGCGGGCCGCGGCGTCAACGAGCTGCCAGCACACCTCAGCGTGCACGGCGTCGTTGGCCTCGCCCAGTTCGTCGATCGTGGTGGTCGCGAGGGCCGCCGCGGCGTCGGCGAACTCGACCTTGTCGTCACCGCGGTGGGGGCGCAGGGCGTGGCCCGGCTGGATCGTCTCTTCCGCGGCGCGTAGCGGCGAGCAGACGGCGGGCGGTGGTCAGCCGGACCGTGCATCGCTCAAAAGTGCGTGGCCCGCCGGGGGCGTCTCGACATGAGGGTTGTTTACAGGTTCGCGTGGTCCTCGTGGACCGCCAGTCGCTTCAGAACGGTGGGCCGAGAGATGAGCCCCCTCACCATCTCTGCAAGGGCGTTGGCGCTGCGGTGACTGGGGTCAGACTTGTCGAGGTCGTCCG
>JAJYSQ010000042.1 GCA_021793495.1 Actinomycetes bacterium | reverse complement strand
CCGATCTTGCCGTACAACGTCGGGTCGAAGTCGATCGTGCCGCCGACCGCACCCTCGTTCGCCTGCTTGAGCGACAACGAGATCCGTCGACGCTCGAGGTCGATGTCGATCACCTTGACGAAGATCTCGTCGCTGACCTGGACGATCTGCTCGGGGATCTCCACATGACGCTCCGCCAGCTCGGAGATGTGCACCAGGCCCTCGATGCCGTCGTCGACTCGGACGAACGCACCGAACGGCACGAGCTTGGTGACCTTGCCGGGCACGACCTGACCGATCGCGTGGGTCCGGGCGAACTGCTGCCAGGGGTCCTCCTGCGTCGCCTTCAACGACAGCGACACCCGCTCGCGGTCCATGTCGACGTCGAGCACCTCGACGGTCACGTCCTGGCCCACCTCGACGACCTCACTGGGGTGGTCGATGTGCTTCCAGGACAGCTCGGAGACGTGCACCAGGCCGTCGACCCCTCCGAGGTCGACGAACGCGCCGAAGTTCACGATCGAGGAGACGACGCCCTTGCGGACCTGTCCCTTGGCCAACGTCTGCAGGAACGTGGACCGCACCTCGGACTGGGTCTGCTCCAGCCACGCCCGACGCGAGAGCACGACGTTGTTGCGGTTCTTGTCCAGCTCGATGATCTTGGCTTCGATCTCACGGCCCACGTATGGCTGCAGGTCGCGCACGCGGCGCATCTCCACCAGCGACGCCGGCAAGAAGCCGCGCAGCCCGATATCGAGGATGAGCCCACCCTTGACGACCTCGATGACGGTCCCGGTGACGACCCCGTCTTCTTCCTTGAGCTTTTCGATCGTGCCCCAGGCGCGTTCGTACTGGGCGCGCTTCTTGGACAGGATCAGCCGGCCGTCCTTGTCCTCCTTCTGCAGGACAAGGGCTTCGACCTCATCCCCGACCTTCACCACGTCATTGGGGTCCACGTCGTGCTTGATGGACAGCTCGCGGGAGGGGATGACCCCCTCGGTCTTGTACCCGATGTCCAGCAGGACTTCGTCGCGGTCGACCTTCACGATCGTTCCTTCGACGATGTCACCATCGTTGAAGTACTTGATCGTCTGGTCGATGGCGGCCATGAAGTCCTCGGCCGTACCGATGTCGTTGACGGCGACCTGGGGGGTGGTGCCGGCAGCGGGGGCGCCGGACACCGGAGAAGCCTCGGTGCTGATCGTCATGGAAGAAGTGGCTCCGATGGGGACGTTGGCTCGACGGTCACGCGGCGTGGGCCCTGGTCGGCCGGTCGAGTACGCCAGATCGGGGCCCGGTCACCCGCCCGTCCGGACGAGCCGTACGGGGGGGTGGACGCGACCATGGTTGACGGGAGTCGACGTGGTCGAACGCGGCCTGCTCGGTCTGAGGTCGCGCAGGCCCACGTGCGCAGCGTCCACCATACGAGTCGGGAGGACCACAGGGCAAACCTCACCCGGGACCCGACGCACCCCGGTGACCGTACGGTAACCCTGTGCAGCCGCCCGCCGAGCCGGACCCCGCCGGGCCCCACGTCCCGACCCGGGTGGCGCGCACCCCGGTCGACGCGGGGACCACGACCCGGGCGAACCGGCGGTTCTGGGACTCCTGGGCCGAGGAGTACCAGGCCGAGCACGCCTCGGACCTGGGCCGCGACCGGTTCGTGTGGGGGCCCGAGGGTCTGCAGGAGGACGACGCGCACCTGCTGGGCGACCTCGCCGACCTCGTCGGACGTCCGGTCGTCGAGGTCGGCGCCGGGGCGGCCCAGTGCTCCCGCTGGCTGGTGGCCCGCGGGGTACGGGCGGTCGGCGTCGACCTGTCCGCCACCCAGCTCGCGGTATCGACCCGGCTGGACCAGCAGACCAGTACTCGCGTACCGGTGGTGGTCGCCGACGCCCAGAGCCTGCCGCTGGCCGACGGGGTGGCCACGGCGGCGTTCTCCGCGTACGGAGCGCTGCCGTTCGTCGCCGACGCGGACCGGGTCTTCACCGAGGTCGCCCGCGTGCTCGCCCCGGGCGGGCGATGGGTGGTCGCGGTTCCCCATCCGGTGCGCTGGTGCCTGCCGGACGATCCCGGACCCGACGGGCTGGTGGTGCGCGACTCGTACTTCGACCGGCGGGCCTACGTCGAGCGCGACGATGCCGGTGACCCGGTCTACGTCGAGCACCACCGGACGGTCGGGGACTGGGTGCGGCTGCTGGTCGAGGCCGGGTTCGTCCTGGACGACGTCGTCGAACCCGAGTGGCCCGAGGATCTGGAGCGGACCTGGGGCGGGTGGTCACCGTTGCGCGGTCGGCTGGTGCCAGGAACCGCGATCTTCGTCACGCACCTCACGCGGTGACGGCCGCCGGGACGGGTCACCCATGCCGGCGGGTCAGGCTCGGAAACCGTGCGACCAGGCAGAGATCTGCGGGCTGAGCGCCAGCACCAGCACCAGGCCGAGCCCGAGGCTGGCCAGGGCGAGCAGCCGGCGGGTCCGTACCCCACCCAGCCGGTGCGGATCGAACCGGCGCCAGTGCGCCCAGTCCCCACCGGCCAGCCCCGGCACCCGCCACACGTACGCCAGCACGTGCACGCTCACCGCAGCGAACCAGAGGAAGAACGCCACCCGGTGCACCTCGAGCACCAGCCCGACCTCGGGGCTGGCTGGGCCGATCTCGAGCAGCACGATCCCGGTGCCGATGATGATCAGCGTGGTCAGGATGATCACCGGACCCAGGGCACGCAGCACCGGGTGCGGTGGGCCCTTGCGGTGGTAGGCCGGTGCGCCGGTGTAGTACCGGGAGAACCGCCACAGGGTCGACCCGAGCTTGAGCACGAGCGGGCCGATCATCAGGACCCCGAGGACCAGGTGCCAGTAGAGCAACGAACCGATCGCAGCGATGGTCAGCCCCTCGGCCGCCAGCAGCACGAACAGCAGCCCGCCGGCCACCGCGGTCAGCCGTGAGTTCCCCTCGGTCCCACCGGAGCCGTGCGCGGACCGGTACACGGTCACGCTCTCCGGCACCGCCGACCCTCGTGGTCGGGCTGTCGCTGACGTCCGGTAACTCACCTCGCGTGCCACCCGAGCGCCTCCTCCACCATTGCCTCGCCTCCGCCGGGCATCACGAGCCTGTCGAAACATCTCTCGGAAGTCTGAAGGGGACCTGATCACCACGGTGGCCGACCCGGCACCCACGCGGCACGTGCCATGCTGGGCCACCGTGAGCCTGTCCTCCTGGTGCGTACCGGCAGCCCCCCGGATGCTGACCGGGTGGGGTCGGACCGCACCCACCCGGGCGGACGTGGTGGCACCGGACACCGTCGAGCAGCTGCGTACCGCCGTCTGCGGAGCCGGGCACACCACCGGCGGGTCGCCCGGACGCGGGGTCACCGTCCGGGGCCTGGGCCGCAGCTACGGCGACGCTGCGCAGAACGCCGGCGGCCTGGTCGTCGACCTGACGCGGCTGGACCGGCTGCTCGACCTGGACGTCGAGACCGGGATGCTCACCGTGGAGGCCGGGGCAAGCCTGGACCAGCTCATGCGCCGGCTGCTGCCGGCTGGCTGGTTCGTCCCGGTCACCCCCGGCACCCGGTACGTCACGGTCGGTGGGGCGATCGGCACCGACATCCACGGCAAGAACCACCACGTCGCGGGCAGCATCACCGAGCACGTCCACGAGATGGAGCTGCTCACCGCCCACGGCGAGGTGCGCACCCTGCACCCCGAGGGTCCGGGGTCCGAGGAGTTCTGGGCGACCGCCGGCGGCATGGGGCTGACCGGCGTGGTCACCCGGGCCCGGCTGGACCTGATCCCGGTGGCGACCTCGTGGATGCGGGTGGACACCGATCGGGCCGGGGACCTGGACGCGCTGATGGCGCTGCTCAGCGAGCGCGACGAGGAGTACCGCTACTCGGTCGCGTGGATCGATGCCACCGCGACCGGCGCGCGGACCGGCCGGGGAGTGCTGACCCGCGGGGATCACGCGCGGCTCGAGGACCTGCCCGTACGGCTGCGGCCGCGGGCCCGCGAGTACGCCCCACGGACCCTGGTGACCGCTCCCCGACGGGTGCCGGGGCACCTGCTGAACCGGGTGAGCGTGCGCGCATTCAACGAGGCCTGGTACCGACGCCATCCAGCCCACCGGGTCGGGGAGATCCACGGGTTGTCCGCGTTCTTCCACCCGCTGGACGCCGTCGCCGGGTGGAACTCGGTGTACGGGCAGCCGGGCTTCGTGCAGTACCAGTTCGCGGTACCGTTCGCCGCCGCCGAGACCGTACGGGACGCGGTGAACCAGCTGTCCATGGCCGGCACCCCATCGTTCCTGGCAGTGCTCAAGCGGTTCGGTGCGGCCAACCCGGGCCCGCTGTCCTTCCCCCGTCCGGGCTGGACGTTGGCCCTGGACATCCCGGCAGACGTCCCGGGACTGGCCAGGCTGCTCGACCGGCTCGACGAACAGGTCGCCGCGGCCGGCGGGTCGATCTACCTGGCGAAGGACTCGCGGCTGCGCCCCGAGCTCCTGCCCGCGCTCTACCCACGGCTGGACGAGTGGCGGACCGTTCGCGACCGGCTGGATCCCCAGCGGGTCTTCACATCCGACCTGGCCAGGAGGCTCGCACTGTGATCGATGCCCTCGGACACCCGCAGTCGATCCTCGTCCTCGGTGGCACCTCGGACATCGCCCTGGCGACGGTCCAGGCGTTGGTCGCCGGGCGCACCCGGTTGGTGGTGCTCGCTGGTCGGGGTGGGCCGCGCCTGGACCAGGCCGCGGAGCGGGTGCGGGCCGCCGGCGCCGACGCCGGAGGGGGGCCGGTCGTGGTCCGAACGGTCGAGTTCGACGCCGAGGAACTGGCCACGCACCGGGACGTGCTCGACGCCGCGTTCGACGGCGCGGACATCGACGTGGTGCTCCTGGCGTTCGGCGTGCTGCCCGACCCCGAACGGGCCGCCACCGACCCGGAGTACGCCGCGGCGACCGCACTGGTGAACTACGTGGGCGCGGTGTCGGCCGGCACGGCAACGGCCGTGCGCCTGCGAGCCCAAGGCCACGGCATCCTGGTGGTGCTCTCCTCGGTGGCCGGGGAACGGGTACGCCGGTCCAACTTCGTGTACGGCTCGACCAAGGCTGGACTGGACGGGTGGGCGAGCGGGCTCGGTGAGTACCTGGCTGGGACGGGGGTGCGGGTGGTGGTCGTACGGCCGGGCTTCGTCACCACGAAGATGACCGCGGGGCTGCCGAAGGCCCCACTGTCCAGCACCCCCGAGCAGGTGGCCGCCGCGATCGTCACGGCGATCGCCCGGCCCCGACCCGTCGTGTGGGTACCCGCCACGTTGCGTCCGGTCATGAGCCTGCTGCGCCACCTGCCGCGCCCGGTCTTCGCCCGCCTACCTCTCTAGGACGCGCGTCCCAGATCTTGGTTCACCCGGTTGGACCAGCAGAAGGTGAACCTCCCGACCAGCCACGGATAAGTCGTGGATAACCGGGGATCGACGGTGTCCAGACCTCCGTATGGTCAGGGCGTCGACCCAGCCACGGATCGACCCGCCACTCGGAGGACAACGTGAGACGTCGCAATCGCATCATCGTGACCGCTGCAACCGCCGGCACCCTGATCGGCGGGGCCGGGGTGGCGCTGGCCGCCGGCCCCGGTGCCCTGGTGTCACTCGGCTCCACCCCCACTTCCGCCTCCTCGACCGTGCCGTCGGCTGCGGCGACCAGCTCGACGGCCGAGCACCAGGTGATCGTCGACAGTGAGCGTTCCCTGCAGGCGGCGCTGGCCAAGGCCGACGCGCAGGCTGCCGAGATGCGCGCCCAGATCCAGGCGGAGCTGTCCGCCAAGACGGCCGCCCTGGCGAGCACCGGCACCATCAGCCCGACCCCGGCTGCCACCCCGAGCACCACCGTGGCCCCGCTCGCCCCAACCAGCGCGCCCACCGTGCACGCCACGACCGGGGCGAGCGGGGCCAATGGCAAGGAGCACGACGCGGCGGACAAGGCCGAGCACGAGACCGAGCACGGCGTCGAGGCCGACGACCACTCCTCGGCGACCCCGACCGGTACGTCGACCAGCCCCAGCGTGTCCGGGTCCAGCCCCGACAGCTCGTCCAGCCCGTCGACGGACAACTCCAGCCCGTCGACGGACAACTGAGCCGATGCCTGTGTCACACCCCCGGCGGTCGGCGCGAGGCGGTGCCCGCCTCCGTTGGGCACCGGCCGTCGTCCTCGCCCCGGCCGCGGCTGCCCTGTTCGCCGGATCGGTGAGCTGGGCAGCCCACCGGGACCCGAGGGTCCTCACCGCCAGCACCACGGCTACCAGCACGGCCACCACCACGCCAGCAACGACCCCCCAGGACGACTCTACGGCGGTCCGGCTGACTCCCGTCGACCCGCTGGTGACGGTGCTGCGCACCGACCAGGCACGCCTGGCGGCGCTCGAGGCCGAGATCGGCCAGCTGAGCCGGCTCCAGGCGACGATCGTCGCGGGGGCAGGGTCGTCGGTGGCAGGGACCGCGACCCGGGCCGCAGCCCCTGCCGGATCTGGGTCGTCTCGCCCGTCGGCGCCCACCCCAGCACCCGCCGCACCCGCCGCAGCCGCACCCGCCGTGCACGCCACCACGCACGCCTCCTGACGAGGACGAGACACCGATGCTCACGACCCCGGCGCCCGTCGGCACCGACCGCGTCCTGCGGCTGCGAGCGATGGCCACCGAGGTGGTCCTGCGAGTCGTCGCCGATCCGCGGACCGGCGACGACGACCCGGTGGGCCAGGCCCTCGCCCGGGCAGCCGCGGTGTTCGCCCGGGTCGAGACCGCCTGCACCCGGTTCGACCCGACCAGCCCGCTGATGCAGGCCAACGCCCGCCCGCGCTCCTGGCACCCGGTGCCCGACGAGTGCGCCCAGGCGATCGCTGCGGCAGCGCACGCCTACCGCGCCACCGGCGGGTTGTTCGACCCTCGGATACTGCGCCGCCTGGAGACCCTCGGGTACGACCGTTCCCTGCCGTTCCGCGACGGCATGCCGGTCCTGCCCGGCACGGGCACGGGCACGGGTGACCGGTCGTCCCCCGTGGCGCGACGCCCGTTCGCCCCGCGGTGGCGTACCGATGCCGACGGGCGCACCTGGGTGCGCATCGGGGCGCACCCGATCGACCTCGGGGGGATCGGCAAGGGGCTCGCGGTGCGCTGGGCCGCCGAGGAGCTCACCGGGATCGGCCGAGGCGCGCTCGTCGAGGCCGGCGGGGACATCTACGCCGCCGGGGCCGGGCCGGACGGCACCGGGTGGATGGTCGGCGTCGAGGATCCACGCGGAGGTGCCCTGCCCGTCGCGGTGCTACGCCTGGTCGATCGGGCGGTCACCACCTCCTCGATCGCGGTGCGCCGCTGGAGCGTGGCCGGCCGCGCCGCGCACCACCTGATCGATCCGCGGACCGGGCAGCCGGGCGGACAGGGGCTGCTGGCGGTCACCGTGGCCGAGACCGACCCGGCCACCTCGGAGGTGTGGAGCAAGTCGCTGTTCCTCGCCGGGCGCCGCGGCATCCGCTCGCTGGCCGCGTCCACCGGGCTGGCCGCCCTGTGGGTCGACACCGCCGGGGTCCTCGGGACCAGCCCGGCGATGCGCGAGCTGCTCGCCTGGCAGGCACCGAGGTGAGCGCTGACCCGCTGATCAGCACCCGCGGCGAGTGGCGCACGGTGCTCGGGCGGACCACCCGGTGGACCGGGATGATCCTGGGCACCGGAGTCAGCGCGGCGCTGACCGGCTGGTTGGTCGGGGCGAGCGTGTCCGAGCTGGCAGGAAACCGGATGGCCCCGTGGATCCTCGGGCGAGCTGCCGGGCTCGCCTCGTACGTGCTGCTCACCGCCCTGGTGGCCCTCGGACTGGTCCTCAGCCACCCGTGGCGCACCCGGTTCCCGCTGGGTCATCCAGCGACCCGGCTGCGAACCCACGTGGCGCTTGCCGCCGCCACCGCGGTCCTCACCGTCGGGCACATCGTGGTGCTGGCCACCGACCCGTACGCCGGAGTGGGCTGGGCTGGAGCTCTCCTGCCGATGCAGGCGACCTACCGGCCGGCGGCAGTCACCCTGGGGCTGCTGGGACTGGCCGCCGGGCTGGCGGCCGGGGGGACTGCGGCGCTGGCCGGGCGGATCGCGGCCCGCGTCTGGTGGCCGGTGCACAAGGTCGCCGCGGCGAGCTTCGTGCTCGTCTGGGCGCACGCCGTGCTGGCCGGCTCGGACACCCCGGGGCTGCGCGCCTTCTACCTGATCACCGGCGCCGGACTCGGCGTCCTGGCCGCCACCCGGTACCTGGCGCGTCGGCCCGGCGAAGCGCTGGCCGAACGCCGGTGAGCCCCGCACACGCCGGGCTACGGCTGGTCAGCCCCAGCCCGGACGACCCCAGCACCAGCCCTCGCACCGGGCCCGGCCGACGGGACCGACCGGAGACGACCGCGCTGCTGCCCGACCCGGACCGCCCCGGCGGGGGGTGGGTCACCGAGAGCCTGCAGGCGCACGTCGATCGGC
>JAJYSQ010000041.1 GCA_021793495.1 Actinomycetes bacterium | reverse complement strand
ATCGGCACCCACCGGCTGCTGTCCGGGGAGGTCCGGTTCAAGGACCTCGGTCTGGTCATCATCGACGAGGAGCAGCGCTTCGGCGTCGAGCACAAGGAGGTGCTGACCTCGATGCGGACCAGCGTCGACGTGCTGACCATGTCCGCCACCCCGATCCCGCGGACCATGGAGATGGCGGTGACCGGGATCCGTGAGATGTCGGTGCTGGCGACCCCGCCGGAGGAGCGCCACCCGGTCCTGACCTTCGTCGGCGCCTATGACGAGCGCCAGGTGACCGCGGCGATCCGTCGTGAGCTGCTGCGCGACGGCCAGGTGTTCTACATCCACAACCGGGTGGAGTCGATCGACCGGGTGGCCGAGCGGATCCGCACGCTGGTGCCGGAGGCGCGGGTCGCGGTGGCCCACGGCCAGCTCAACGAGCGGGTCCTCGAGCACGTGATCGCCGGCTTCTGGGACAAGGAGTTCGACGTGCTGGTCACCACGACGATCGTGGAGAACGGGCTGGACATCTCCAACGCCAACACCCTGGTGGTCGACCGGGCCGATGCCTTGGGTCTGGCGCAGCTCTACCAGCTGCGAGGCCGGGTGGGCCGGGGCCGGGAGCGGGCCTACGCGTACTTCACCTACCCGCCCGACCGGCCGCTGTCCGAGACGGCGCACGACCGACTGACCACCATCGCCGCGCACACCGATCTCGGCTCGGGGACCGCGGTGGCGATGAAGGACCTGGAGATCCGCGGCTCGGGGAACCTCCTGGGGGCGCAGCAGTCGGGGCACATCGCCGACGTGGGGTTCGACCTCTATGTGCGGATGGTCGGCGAGGCGGTCGCGGAGTTCAAGGGTCAGGCGCCGGTGGCCAGCACCGAGGTGCGCATCGAGCTCCCGGTCGACGCCCACCTGCCGCACGGCTACATCCCGGGCGAGCGGCTGCGCTTGGAGGCCTACCGCAAGCTCGCCTCGGTCGGCGACGAGACCTCTCTGGATGCGGTCCGGGCCGAGCTGGTCGACCGGTACGGGGCGATGCCCGAACCGGTGGCCAACCTGATCGAGGTTGCCCGGCTCCGGCTGGCCGCCCGCCAGGCCAGGGTCACCGAGGTCACGCTGGCCGGTGGGCACGTACGGCTGGCCCCCGTCGAGCTTCCGGACAGCCGACGGATCCGGCTGACCCGGCTGTACCCCGGCGCGGTGGTCAAGCCCGCGCTCCGTACCATCCTGGTACCGCGGCCGACCACGGCTCGAATCGGTGGGGTCGCGCTGCGCGACGTCGCCCTGCTCGCCTGGGTCCGCGACCTCCTCGCTACGGTGGTCGCTGACCCGACCCCGGCCGCGGGAGCACCAGCGGCCCAGGCACGCTGACCCCCTGCGCCTGGGGGACGGATGATGAAAGGAAGCCCGTTGGACACCTCTCGACGACGTCGGACGCCTCGGCGCCTGCTGGGGCTCGCCGTCGCGCTGCTCGCCGTCGCCTCGCTCACCGCGTGCGGCGCGAACCTGCCGGGCGCGGCGGCGGTCATCGGCAGCCAGCGGCTGACCACCACCACCGTGGACAGCCAGTCGTCCCAGCTGCTCCGGCTGCGGGGGGCCGCAGTGTCCTCGCTGGCCAGCAACGGTCAGCTGCAGCGTGACCTGATCCAGCGGTTCGTGCTCGACCAGGTGCTGCAGCGGGCCGCCGGGCAGCTCGGGCTGACCGTCACCCCGGGTCAGGTCGACCGGGCCCGCGCCTCGTACGCGGCCCAGCTGGGTGGGGCACAGGGGCTGACCAACCAGCTGCTCCAACAGAACGTCGCGCCGTCCCAGGCCAACGCGTTCCTGCGCGACGTGGTGCTGTACACCAAGATCGGCGAGGCGCTGGTACCCGGCTCCGCGGCCAGCCTGGCGACCGAGCGCACGGCCCGGGCGTCCGCCTACCTCACGAAGGTGGCCCGGGGGCTGACGATCCGGGTCAGCCCCCGGTTCGGCCAGTGGGACCCGGCGAGCGGGACCGTCGTGGCGCCTACCGGCTCAGGCCTGTCCAGCCCCGACCCGACCTTCAGCAGCCCGGCGTCGGTCACCGGGCCGTGACCCGGCCGGTCGTCTGGCTGACCACCAGCCCGCGGGTCGCCCCGGGCCTGCTGTCCCGCGACGCCTGGCGGGTGCTCTTCTCGGCCGAGGAGCACGGCGCCGTCGGTGCCGGACCCGGGCATCCGCAGCGTGCTGGGCTCGCCGAGGTCGGGATCCCGGTCGCCGAGCCCGGCGGGGCGTACGACCTCGGCCAGGCTGCCCGGGTGACCTGGGCGCTCGAGTCGCTGCGGTCTACCGGTGGCCCGGTGGTGTGGCTGGCCGACCCGGTCGACGGGGACCCCGCGCTGGCCGAGGCGCTGGCCGGTCACGACGTCGGGCGTGCCCCGCTGGCCGGCTCCTACGACCTTCCCGGTGCCCGGGTGATCGACCTGGTGGCCGTGCTGGACCGGCTGCGCTCCCCGGGGGGGTGCCCGTGGGACGCGGCCCAGACCCACGCGTCGCTGCTGGCCTTCCTGCTCGAGGAGACCTACGAGGTCATCGAGGCCGTGGAGACCGACGACCGGTCCGCGATGCGGGAGGAGCTCGGCGACCTGCTGCTCCAGGTGGTGTTCCACGCTCGGCTGGCCGAGGAGGACCTCGGCGACCCGTGGGGGATCGACCAGGTGGCCGAGGCGATCGCGGCGAAGCTGGTCCGCCGCCACCCCCACGTCTTCGCACCCGGTGCCGAGCCGGCGTCGCCCGGCAGGCCAGGCGTGGCAGGCCCGCTGGATCTGCCGGCGTGGTCCGAGGAGGGGTGGGACGCGCGCAAGCGGGCGGAGAAGCAGCGCGGCTCCGTCCTCGACGGGGTGCCGCTGGCCCAGCCGGGGCTGGCGCTGGCCGCCGCGGTCGCCGGACGGGCTCGCCGTGCCGGCGTCATGGCGACACCCACCGGCGATCAGGAGGATCCTCGGGGAGACGTCGGTGATCGGCTCTTGGCGCTGGCCGCCGCGGCCCAGGCTCAGGGGATCGACCCCGAGGGTGCGTTGCGCGCCGCCGTGCGCCGGTACGCCGACCAGGTCCGGCAGGCCGAGCGCGAGTCCGCTCCGGCCCCCCAGGGTGAGCCCCGCACGCCGGGGGGGCGACGATAGGCGGGTGCGGCGGGTCCACCGGTGGACGGTCCGCCTCGGGTGCCTGGCCTGCGGCGCGATGCCGGCGTTCGCCTTCCCACGGCCCGATCTCGCGTGGCTGGCCTGGGTCGGGCTGGTCCCGGCGCTGCTGGTGGTCCGGGCCGCCCCGGACCGGCCAGCGGCCGGGTGGCGTGCCTGGTGGGTAGGGCTCGGGTTCCTCACCACGGTCGCCTACTGGTTGGCCCCGAGCCTGCTGTACGCCGGGCTGGCGCTGGCTGCGGGCGCGCTCGCGCTGCTGTGGGTGCCCTGGGGATGGTTCGTCCGCGCCACCCTGGGCCGGCCGCTGAGCCTGGCACGAGGGTCAGCGGCCCTGGTGCTCGTGCCGACCGGCTGGGTCGCCCAGGAGGCCGTGCGCTCCTGGGACCGGCTCGGGGGCCCGTGGGCGCTGCTCGGGGTCACCCAGTGGCACCACCCCGTTGAGCTGGGCCTGGCCTCGGTCGGCGGGGCCTGGCTGGTCTCGGCGGCGATCGTGGCAGCCAACGTGGGCGTGGTGCTGCTGCTGGATGCGGGATGGGTCGCGGTGGGTCGACGCCGAGCGGCATCGCCGACGGTAGCGAGTGCCGCCGGGGGGTTGGGCGTGCTCGGCGCTGCCGGCCTGGTGGTCTCCGTGCTCGCCGGCCCCCTGGTGTACGCCGCGACCCCTCCGGCACGGGTGCCGTCGGGATCGGCATCCACGGTGCGGGTGGCCCTCGTGCAGCCGGGTGCCCTGCCGCCCGGGCCTGGCACGTTGCGCCGGGAGGTGACGCTGACTGCCGGCCTGGCGACCCAGCACCCCGGACTGGTCGTCTGGGGGGAGAGCAGCATCGGTGACGACGTCGCCCACCATGCGTCACAGCTGGCGGTGGTACGCGGCCTGGCTTCCCGGGTCGGTGCTGATCTGCTGATCAACGACGACGGGCGGGCCCCTTCCGGCCGGATCGAGAAGACGTCGCTGCTGGTCGGCCCGGGCGGGGTGCTGGCCTCGTACGTGAAGAACCGGCTGGTGCCGTTCGGGGAGTACGTGCCTTTCCCGCAGCTGTTCGGCTGGCTCCGGGACTTCACCAGGGCCGCGCCGCGCAACGTCGTCGCCGGACACGGCCTGGTCGTGATGCACGCCGGCGCGTTGCGGATCGGCCCGCTCATCTGCTTTGAGTCCGCTTTCCCCGACATGGCCCGGACCCTGGCCGATCAGGGGGTGGAGCTGATCACCTACCAGACGTCGGACTCCACGTGGCCGGGCACCTGGGTGCAGGCCCAGCACGCCAGCATGGCCGCCGTCCGGGCCGCCGAGGTGGGCCGCCCGGCCGTGCAGTCGGCGCTGACCGGAGACTCGGTGGTCGCGGACTCCCGGGGCCGACTGCTCGGCTGGGCAGGGCAGTCGACCAGCGGGGTGCTGCTGGTCGACGTGCCGCTTGCGGGGTGGACCACGGTGTACGACCGGATCGGCGACGTCGTGCCGGTCGGGGCCGTCGTCCTCACCCTGGTGGCCGTGGCGGGACTGGTGGTCACCCGACGCCGGGATCACGGTTCGCCGGCCGCGCCGGCGCGGCGACCTCGATCCGGCCGAGGTCCTGGGCGCGTCGTCCCCGGGGGTGGTCGACGTGCCCCGTTAGGCTGGTCGGCGGCCGGTTCGCCGGATCCGGCCGAGCTGCCCCGCCCGCCGGGCGGACCCATGCCGGCGAAGCGCTCCCGACCCGATCCCTGACCGACCCGATCCCTGACCGAGGAGACCTGCCAGCCGTGTCCACGATCGACGCCGTCGTCGCCCGCGAGATCCTCGACTCCCGGGGCAACCCGACCGTAGAGGTGGAGGTGGCCCTGGTCGACGGGACCGTGGCGCGGGCCGCCGTGCCGTCCGGTGCCTCCACCGGGGCGTTCGAGGCGGTGGAGCGCCGCGACCAGGACCCCGCTCGGTACGGCGGCAAGGGCGTGACCCAAGCGGTCGCCGCGGTCGAGGACGAGATCGGGCCCGCGCTGATCGGCTTCGAGGCCAGCGAGCAGCGCTTGGTGGACCAGACGCTGATCGACCTGGACGGAACGGCCAACAAGGCCCGCCTCGGGGCCAACGCGGTCCTCGGTGCCTCACTGGCTGTGGCTCGGGCCGCCGCGGAGTCCGCCGATCTCCCTCTGTTCCGCTACCTCGGTGGCCCCGCGGCGCACCTGCTGCCGGTACCGATGATGAACATCCTCAATGGCGGGGCGCACGCGCAGACCGACGTGGACATCCAGGAGTTCATGGTCGCCCCGGTCGGGGCGCGCACCTTCGCCGAGGCGGTGCGCTGGGGCGCCGAGGTCTACCACGCGCTGAAGGGGGTGCTGCACGCTCGCGGGTACGCCACCGGGTTGGGCGACGAGGGCGGCTTCGCACCCAACCTGCCCAGCAACCGCACGGCGCTGGACCTGATCGTCGAGGCCATCGGGGTCGCTGGGCTCACTCCGGGTCGGCATGTCGCCCTCGCCCTCGACGCCGCCGCGACCAGCTTCCACCGGGAAGGCACCTATCGGTTCGAGGGGCAGTCGCGCTCGGCCGGGGAGATGGCCACCTATTACCGGCAGCTGCTGGACGACTACCCCCTGGTGTCTCTGGAGGATCCGCTGGCCGAGGATGACTGGGAGGGGTGGCAGCAGCTCACCGAGGCGCTCGGCGACCGCGTCCAGGTGGTGGGCGACGACATCTTCGTCACCAACCCGGAGCGGATCACCCGTGGGCTGCGCGAGCACAGCGCCAACGCCCTGCTGGTCAAGCTCAACCAGATCGGTACGGTGACCGAGACCCTGGACGCAGTCGCCCTGGCGCACCGGCACGGCTGGCGGTGCATGCTCTCGCACCGATCGGGGGAGACCGAGGACACGTCGATCGCCGACCTGGTGGTGGCGGTGGATGCCGGGCAGATCAAGTCGGGCGCTCCGGCGCGCGGGGAGCGGGTGGCGAAGTACAACCAGCTGCTGCGCATCGAGGAGGAGCTGGACGACGCGGCCCGGTACGCCGGAGCCTCGGCCTTCCCGCGCACGTCGCCACAGCCGAAGGCGTCCGCGCGGTGACCGGGCCAGGGACCGTTCGCGCGCGCCGTCCGGGTGGGCTGACCGCCAGGGCCGCAGTGCTCGCTCTCGTGGCCTGCGCCCTCGTGGTGGTGCTCGCCCCGACCCTGCAGGGGTTCCTGGCCCAACGGGCCCAGCGGCAGGCCCTGTCCGCACAGATCCGGGCGGCCCAGGCCAGGGTCGAGGCGCTCTCGGCAGAGCAGGCCCGCTGGTCGGACCCGGCCTACGTACGTCAGCAGGCTCGCGAGCGACTGCACTTCGTGATGCCCGGACAGACCCAGTACGTGGTGCTGGGCGCGCCAGCGGCGGCCGGTGGCTCGACGTCGGCGAGTGGTCCGGGTACCGCCGCGTCGGCGGACGGCGCCTGGGCAGGCGCATCCACCGAACCCGCTGCGCGGCCGTGGTACGCGGACCTGTGGTCCAGCGTGCTCACCGCGGACCGTACCCCGCCCGCCCCCGCGGACGGGTCGCGGTGACGGGGCTGCGCGCCGAGCGCACCTCGATCAGCGAGCGGGACCGGGCGGCCGTGACTGCCGGGCTCGGCCGCACCGCACGGGAAGTGTCCGGGGTCGGTCACCGGTGTGGCTGCGGGTTGCCCGACGTGGTGGTCACCGACCCCCGGCTAGCGGACGGGTCACCGTTCCCCACCGTGTTCTACCTCACCTGCCCACGCGCGGTGTCCCGGGTGAGCAGCCTGGAGTCCTCGGGCGTGATGGCCACGATGACCGCTGACCTGCAGTCCGACGCCGAGCTCGGCGAGGCGTACCGCCGGGCCCACCGGGACTACCAGGCCCGGCGCGAGGAGCTCGGCGTGGTCCCCGAGCTCGCGGGGGTCAGCGCGGGGGGCATGCCGGACCGGGTCAAGTGCCTGCACGCCCTGGTGGCCCACGCCCTGGCTGCTGGAACGGGCATCAACCCGATCGGGGACCGGGTGCTCACCCTGCTGGGTGCCCAAGGTCTCGGGCCTGACCGGTGCTGGGGCGCGCCGGGATCCTGCACTGCGGTCCAACAGCCGTGACGCGGGTCGCGGCCATCGACTGCGGGACGAACTCCATCCGGCTGCTCGTGGCCGACACGGTGGGCACCGGCGCCGGTGCCCACCTGGTGCCGGTCGAGCGTCTGATGGAGATCGTACGGTTGGGCCAGGACGTGGACCGGACCGGTCGGCTGGCCGACGAGGCGCTGGCCCGGACGTTCGCCGCGACCCGCCGCTACGCCGAGCGGATCGAACGACTGGGTGCGGTCCGGGTCCGGTTCGTCGCGACCAGCGCGACCCGAGATGCCGTCAACCGCGACCAGTTCACCACCGGCGTCCGGGAGATCCTCGGGGTCGCCCCCGAGGTGGTCAGCGGCGCCGAGGAGGCCGAGCTGTCGTTCGCCGGGGCCACCGGGGATCTCGTGGCCGCGAGGATGCCCGCGCCGTACCTGGTGGTGGACATCGGGGGCGGTTCGACCGAGCTCGTCCGCGGGGGCACCGGGTCGGATGCCACTCGCGTGCTGGCCGGTGCCTCGATCGATGTCGGTTCGGTGCGACTGACCGAACGCCACCTGCACGCCGACCCGCCAACCTCGGACCAGGTCGAGGCGGCCCGCGGGGACATCCACCGGGCGCTGCACGCAGCCGCCGAGCGGGTACCGCTGGCCGAGGCAGGCACGGTGGTCGGGCTCGCCGGCACGGTCACCACGGTGGCAGCCATGGTTGCCGGACTGCGGGAGTACGACTCCGCCCGCATCCACCTGGCCCGGCTGACGGCCGACCAGGTGGCGGTGGCTGCGCACCGGCTGCTGAGGATGACCATGGCCGAGCGCGGGGGGCTGGCGTTCCTGCACCCCGGCCGGGCCGATGTGATCGCTGGCGGGGCCCTGCTGCTGACCGAGATCCTCGCCGCGATCGGTGCCGCCGAGCTGGTGGCCAGCGAGCACGACATCCTCGACGGCATCGCTCTCGGGATGCTGGCTGACCCTCGGGCGTGAACAGATCGCCGGGTCGGCTCAGCCCGGGGGGTGGTGCTGCCGATACTCGTCCGAGCTGGGACAGCGCAGGCAAGGAGGAGGTGGAACGGCTCTGAGCACCGTACTGATCTGCGACGACGCGCCGCTGGCCCGAGAGGCGATCCGCCGGGTGGTTGCCGACGTCCCTGGAGTGGGCTCGACGACCACCGCATCCAGCGGTGAAGAGCTGGTGTCGCGGTACCCGGTCGAGCACCCGGACCTCACGCTGCTCGACGTGCGCATGCCCGGGCTCGGCGGGGTCGAGGCGGCCCGACGGATCCTGGTCACCGACCCTCGGGCCCGGGTCGTCATGCTCACCATGGGGGAGGACCCGGACGCGGTGGCCCGTGCGGTGGCCGTGGGAGCCCGCGG
>JAJYSQ010000040.1 GCA_021793495.1 Actinomycetes bacterium | reverse complement strand
GAAGGGGTTCATCGTGCCCGGGTCGACATTGAGGTACGGGTCGAGCTTCTGCATGGTGACCCGCAGGCCTCGAGAGTGCAGCAGATGTCCCAGGCTCGAGGCCGTCAGCCCCTTGCCCAGGGACGATGCGACCCCGCCGGTGACGAAGATGTGCTTGGTGGTTCGGACCGCAGCCAAGTCGGGCTCCCGTGGTGTCGATCGCGGCCGGCCACCGGAGGTTGCGCCAGACCGTCCACGGGCTTGCAGGCTATCAGCCGCCCGGGCTCCCGGCGGGCAGCGGAGGGAGCACCCCCGACGTGGCGCCGGAACCGAGGCCGTACTGCCCCGGGTGGCCGGCGAGCGCCTCGACCAGGGCCAGCACGAGGCTGACCTGCCCCTGCTGGCCGTCGGCACCAGCCAGGGTGGAGATGTTCCGTGGCCCGGCGGACGCTCCGCCGGCGGACGCTCCGCCGGCTGGCGTCCGACCGGAGGCCGTCTGCAGGTCGGTGACCAGACCTGGGGAGCCTCCAGCACTCAGCGGGGCGGTACTCAGCGGGGCGGCCACCAGGAGGGCCCGGGACGAGGAGGCGAGCGCGTCGGCCAACGGTTCCCACCAGGTGGCCGTGACCGAGGGGGCCGTGACCGAGGGGGTGCCTCCCGAGGGGGCTCGGGCCGGGGCGAGCAACACCACGGCAGACGCCATCGACAGGCGCGCGGTGCCCGCGACGACCGGGTCGGCGGTGATGAACCCGAGCGCCCCGAGGCCGCCAAGGATGGCTGCCGAAGCCCCTTCGTGAGCCGCACCCGGGCTGGTGGCCCCCACAAGGGCGCTGGCCAGCACGGTCGCGGCACGCTGAGGAGTACCCGCGCTCGGCGTCCGTGAACCGGACGGGAGGAGGCGGCTGGCCAGGTCAGCCAGCACGGAGGTACGGGTCGGGTCGCTCCAGGCGCTCTGGACGGTGACCGTGACGGTGAGCCGCGCTCCGGCGCGGAGCAGCGTGCGGCGGGCCGAGGCGACCAGGCTCGACGGGGTGCCCGGCAGAACCACCACGGATACCGGCACCCCGGTCAACCGGCCGTCGACGAGCATGCCGACCAGGGCGGCGGTCCACTGCTGGTCGTAGGCAGCAGCCCCGGAGTCCACGATCAGACTCTGACCGGCCCCGGCCAACGGGCCGGGCGAACCGCCGCTCTCACGACGTACGGGTGGTCCGAGAAGCGGTCCAGCCCCGAGCACCAGCCCGATGGCCAGCGCCAGCAGGCCCACGGCCATCGATACCGCACGGTATCGCCAGGAGCTCACCGCACGACCCACCCGCTGGGCAGCACGCCGGTCACCATCAGGCCGGCACCGATCAGGGCAGCCACCGCGATCGTCAGCAGCACAATCACCCAGGGCCATCCCGGCCCCCGCGGCACGACGGCCGGCAGGGCCCGCGCGTGGACCAGGCGGTCCCCGGCCTTGGTCCGGCACAGCACGGTGCCGGCCATGGGAGCCCCCCCGGTCTCCAGCAGGCCGGACAGCCGTGCCCGGCCCCCGGCGAGCACGACCACATCCGCCTGACCGGCCTCCGCCAGCAGCACCGCAACGTCCTCGGCAGACAGCAGCGTGATCAGCAGCGAGCTGCTTCGCTGAGGACGAGTCCCGGTCCGCTGGTCCGGCGGCTCGTGCGGTCCGCGGACCGCGACCAGCTCGGCACCACAGGCGTACTCCCGGTCGTCGAGGGCCTCGAGATCGGCGACGACGACGTCCGGGGACATCCCGGCGTCGAGGAGCACTCCCGTCCCGGCAGCCACGCCGACCAGGACCGGGCGCGCGGCCCGCACCCAACGGCGTACTGCGCGCAAGTCATCGCGTCCGTTCGGGGTCACCACCAGGACCGATCGTCCCAGCATCGACGTCGCAAGCACGGGCAGCCCGACCCCTTCCAGGAGCAGGTTCCCTTCGTTGCGGGCCAGCTGCACCGCTGCGCCGGCGAAGGCCTCCAGCTGGACGGCCAGTCCGGCACCCGCCTGAGTGGTCTCGGCCGCCACCAGGTCGGCGGCGAGGACCCGTCCACGACCCACCAGTCGTCCCTCGCACCAGATCCCGTCGTCGTGCACCCGTACCTGTTCACCATCGGTGAGCCGGGCCAGGACCTGCAGCCCGACACAGTCCAGCACCGGGATGCCCGCGGCCAGCAGCTCGGCTGCTCCATACGTCGGGTACCGGCCACTGATGCAGGGCGAGGCATTGACCACCGCGCTGACCCCGTGCGACAGCAAGGCCGCCGCAGTGGGACGGTCAAGGTCCGGCTGGTCGAGCACCGCCACGTCCCCCGGCTGCAGCCGACGCAGCAATCGACCCGCATGACGATCGACCCGCACTGCCCCCCAGACGCCAGGGACCGATGACGGTGACGGTGGCGGCGACGGTTTGCGCGCATGCCTCCGGTCGCCCGTCCCGGAAACGGCATTCCTCGTCACGTCACCATCACCTCCTACCACGCGCCATGCTGCCACCACACGAGCGCTCGCACCGGGTGCCACGCCGCGCCGGAGCGACCCCGAGGTCTCCGGCGCGGCGCTCCCTGCGCTCAGGTGCCGGGGCGGCTCTTGGCCTCCTCGGCGGTCTCCAGGAGCTCTCGAGCATGCGCCGCGGCAGTGCGTGAGGACTCCAGCCCGGCCAACATGCGAGACAGCTCCCGGATCCGGCCGACCCGGTCGAGAACCCGCACATCGGCTCGGGTGACCGCGCCGGCCTCGGACTTGCTGACCACCAGGTGCTGGTCAGCGAAGGCGGCCACCTGCGGCAGGTGGGTCACCACCACCACCTGGGCGGTACGCGCAAGCGCCGCGAGGCGTCGTCCCACCTCGACGGCGGCCCGTCCACCGATCCCGGCATCCACCTCGTCGAAGACGAACGTCGGTACCGGGTCGGCGCCGGCGAACACCACCTCGACGGCGAGCATCACCCGGGACAGCTCGCCACCCGAGGCACCCTTGGCCAGGGGTCGGGCCGACGAGCCCGGATGGGGCCGCAGCAGGATCTCCACCTCGTCCACCCCCGTCGGACCGAAGGGGAGGTGGCTTGCCCCGATGAGCTGTGGGTCGTCCGTCTCGACCGCCCGCACCTCGACGACGACCTGGGCACCCGGCATGGCGAGGCCGGCGAGCTCTGCCCCGACAAGCGTCCCGAAACGGTCAGCGGCCTCGGTGCGGGCGGCCGTCAGCTCACCGGCCACGCGGGCGAGCCGACCGACCATGTCATCCCTGCGACGGGACAGCTCCAGCAGGCCCCCTTCGTCGTCCAGCTCACCGAGGCGGGCCTCGGCCTGCACCGCCCAGTCGAGCACCTCGTCGACGGAAAGCCCGCCATGGGCTCGCCGCAACGCACCCAGCGCCCCCCGGCGGGACTCGACGGCTGCCAGCCGGGCGGGGTCCGTGTCCAGCTGGTCGGCGTACCCACCCAGGTCGGACGCCAGGTCGCTGACCAGGTAGGCGATCTCCCTGGCCCGCTGTGCCAAGGCGACGAGCTCGGGATCGTGGTCGACCACCGGGTCCAGCGTGCGGCGGGCCAGACCCAGCAGGGTGCCGACGTCGGGGCCCGTACCGTCCTCATCCCCAGCGAGGATCGCGTGGGCTACCCGGGCCGCGGTTCGCAGAGCATCCGCACTACCGAGTCGTTCGGCCTCCGTGTCCAGGGCTCCCGCCTCCCCTCGCTTCGGGTCCAGCGCTCGTACGACCTCCAGCCCCTCCCTCAGCCGTGCGGCCTCCTCCGCCCGCTGGTGGCCCTGGCTGGCGAGGCGCGCCAGCCGTGTCTCGACATCACGCCACTCGCGGTACTCCTGGACGTACCGGTTCAGCGGGCCCCGTACCGCATCCCCAGCGAATCGGTCCAGGGCCGCACGCTGGCGAGCCGTGGACAACAGCCGGATCTGATCGGACTGCCCATGCACCGCGACTTGCGGGCCGAGGATCTCGCTCAGCGTGCCGACCGGGACCGCACGCCCTCCGAGGTACGCGCGCGACCGGCCTTCGGAGCTCACCGACCGGGAGACCAGAACCGTGAGCTCGTCCACCAGTCCGCCAGCCTGGGCCACCTGGTCGAGGACCGGGTCACCGGTCGGCATCCTCCACCGACCCTCGACCACCGCCTCGCCGACGGACCGGCCGCCCAGCCCACGAACCGCCCCGGAGTCGGCACGCCCGCCGATGAGCAGGCCGATACCGGTGACGACCATGGTCTTGCCTGCACCGGTCTCCCCGGTGACGACGGTCAACCCGGACCCCAGCTCGACGACGGCGTCCTCGATCACCCCGAGCCCTCGTAACCGCATCTCCTCGAGCACGACGGCCAGGGTACGGCTACCGGTGGTTCGCACCTCGGCCTTCACGCCAGCCAGCGACCGGAAGCTGAAGCTTCTCCACCAGACGATCGGTGAAGGGCTCCTCCCGCAACCGGGCGAGCCGAACCGGAACGACTCCCCGACGGAACTCGACCAGCGCCCCCGGAGGAAGCTCGGTCAGGCGTCGCCCGTCGCACCACAGCACGCCACACCCCTCCATCTCGGTGAGCACGTCGAGCGTGACCGTCGACGACGGCCCGACCACCAGCGGGCGGGCGAACAGCGCGTGGGCGCTGAGCGGCACGATCAGCAGAGCCTCGACCTCGGGCCACACGACCGGCCCGCCCGCAGAAAAGGCGTACGCCGTGGAACCTGTGGGGGTGGCGCAGACGACTCCATCACACCCCCATCGCGACAGTGGTCGGCCATCGACTCCCAGGACCACCTCGAGCATCCGCTCGCGTGCGGCCTTTTCTACGCTCGCCTCGTTCAGCGCCCAGTCGTGCATGACCACGCCGCCGTCGACCACCACCCGTACGTCCAAGGTCATCCGTTCCTCGACCGTGTACGACCGAGCGGCAACCCGATCCATGGCGGACGCGAGGTCTGACGGCTCGGCCTCTGCGAGGAATCCGACATGACCCAGGTTGACCCCCAACAACGGCGTGGCCGAGTCATGGGCGATCTCGGCTCCACGCAGCAGCGTCCCATCACCGCCGAGCACGACGACCAGCTCACAACCGTCGGCGGCGCCCTCGACAGCCACGGGGACCGCCTTCGGGTGAGCGTCAGCCACCGATTCCCCGGCCAGCACCCGAACGGCGATACCGGCAGCATCCAGCTGGTCGATCACCACGCGGGCAGCGCTGAGGGCCTCGGGCCGAGCTCGGTGGGCCACCACAAGCACGGAACGCTCGGGCCGGGTCCCGGGTCCGGCGTGCGGGACCCGGGGCACACCCGCCCGGGTCACGCCGGCCCCTGGCTGATGGCTCGCGCCAGCAGGTCCTCCGCCAAGTCGGGGAAGCCTTGGCGCAGCCAGAGGAAGTACTCGACGTTGCCGGCGGGGCCGGGCAGCGGGCTGGCCACTACGTCGGCCACCCCCCAGCCGAGGACCGCGGCGCTACTCGCGACCGCACGCACGGCATCGGCACGAGCGGCGAGATCACGAACCACACCACCCTTGCCGAGGCGTCGCCGGCCCACCTCGAACTGAGGTTTGACCAGCAGTACGAGGTCAGCACCAGGCTCGGCACACCGGACAAGGGCGGGCAGGACGTGCGTGAGGGAGATGAAGGACAGGTCCGCCACGACCAGTTCCACCGGCCCGTCGATCCGCTCGGGGTCGAGGTCCCGCACGTGCGTCCGCTCCCGGACCACCACCCGCGGGTCGTTGCGCAGACTCCAGGCGAGCTGGCCGTACCCCACGTCCACCGCGACCACCTGGCGGGCACCGGCACGCAGCAGCACGTCGGTGAATCCGCCCGTCGATGCTCCGGCATCCAGGCAGCGGCGACCAAGGACCACCAGGCCCGACCCGGTGAACGCCGCCAACGCCCCGACGAGCTTGTGCGCTCCACGGGAGACATACCCGTCGTCGACAGCCAGAGACACCCGGATCGACACCTCAGGCGTCACTCTCGTAGCCGGCTTCACCTCGGGGAACCCCGCCACCTCTACCCGCCCCGTCCGCAGGAGCTCGGCCGCCTGGTCGCGGGAACGCGCCAGTCCCCGGTGGACGATCTCCGCATCGAGTCGACGCAGAGCGGTGCGCGGGCTCACGAGACGTCGAGGTCGGCCAACAGTCCTTGCAGGGCACGGTGGATCTCCTCGAAGACTGCCGGGTGGCGCGCCAGCTCGATCCGGGGTAGCTGCTCGAGGCGTTCGAGCAGCGACGCGACCACCGCGGCGGGCTCGACGGCCGAGGGCAGGCTCACTGGGCGGGATCCGCGGGGTTGGCCTGCGCCGAGGTGCTACTGCCCGACGACCCGGCCCCGCTGGCGGAGGTGCGCTTCCCAGCAGCCCGTCGAGGAGGAGTGCGCGGTGTCGGGGCTGCGGCCCGGGTGTTCCCCGCTGCGGCCCGGGTGTTCCCCGTCCCTGCTGGCCGACGAGCGGACGTGCGCCCCGACGTGGGCGCCGGCGCCTCCGCTGTGCTCGCCCCACCCTCGGCCCGCCGTACCGCCTGGCGACGTGGGGCCACCACCGTCTGGGGCTGCCCGGGGTGGGACGATGTGGCCGCGACCCTGGCCTCAAGCTCGCGCAGGCGCCGCTCCAGCCGCTCGACGTGTACGCGAAGGGTCGCGACCTCCTCCTGGCCTGCCAACCCCAACGCGGAGATGTTCCGGCTCACCTCGGCCCTGACCAAGCCGATGAGGATGTCCCGGTTGGCCCGGCCGGTAGCCAACAGGTCCTCGGCTACCCCACCGACCTGGTCACGCATGGCGCCCGCCAGCACCTGATCGACCCCGGTCTGACCCAGCAGTCCTCGCGCCACCGAGACCGCCCGCTCACGAGTAAGGTCTCCCAGCCCGTTAGCTAATTGAACGTACGTTCGCAACCCGTCAAGCGACATTGCCGACTCCTCTCGACCGAACGGTGCACCCGGCTGGGCCAGGGCTTCGGGCCAGGAACAGCATCCGGCCGTCCTCCCTCGACCCCAACCCACGGTCGGTCTGGCCGATCGCGGTGACCCGAGGCAGCCTCGCCCCCCGGGTCTACCCCACGCTACCGTGCCGGTAACGAGGGCGTACCGCAGCGGGCAACGCCGTGATACGCCAGTTCACCCAGTGGGCAGGAGAGCACGGTGGCGACGGTGCAGCAATGCCGGGCGGCGCTGGTTCAGCTTGCCGTGACCATGAGTGAGGCCGACGAGCAGACGGGGAACAACCTGCTGGAGCGTACCCTCAGCGTCACGCTGACCGACCTGGGAGTCACCTTCTCCGGCCGGCTCCGGGGCGGCCTGCTCACCGAGGTCGCGACCGACCCAGCGCCACCGGCGCAGATCCGGGTCACCACCACCAGCGACGACCTTGTCGCCCTCACCTCCGGCACGCTCGACTTCGCGCGCGCGTGGGCCAGCGGGCGGTTACGAGTACGCGGGACCCTCGCGGATCTGCTGCGCCTGCGGACCTTGCTCTGAAAGCCCAGTCACGCCACCGACACAGTCACGCCACCGGCAGCCGACCTCATCCGTAGAGCTGCGTCGCCACCCGCTCAACGTCCGGCGCCCTGCCCGTCATGTCGGTCACCGACCACGATGCCGCGGCTACCAGCCGCACGGCATGACTGCGCTCACCGCCCCCCGTGAGCACGAGCCCGCCGCCACGAATCGTGACCGACCAACCACCGCACGACCAGCGATCGCCGGCATCGTGCGCGATCTCCGGCTGCCGATCGAGGACGCCCGACACGTCCTCACAGACGAACCACGGCCGCTCCACCACACGGGCTCCACAGAGCGCTCGCAGATCCGTCACCCCGGACATCACCACCACGGACCCTGCACCGGCAGTGTTGGCAGCCTGGATGTCGGTGTCCAGCCGGTCCCCCACCACGAGCGGTCGATGCGCCCCCATGCGCGCAGTAGCCTCACGGTGCAGGGGTAGCGCCGGCTTCCCGGCGACCGTCGGCTGCACCGTCGTGGTCGTGGCCACGACCCCGACAAGGGACCCATTCCCCGGGGCCAGACCCCGTGCCGTGGGAATCGTCAGATCCATGTTGGTCGCGACCCACGGTAGCCCCGACGCAACCGCATAGCACACCTCCGCCAAACCTGTCCAGTCCACTGATCCGTCAAAGCCCTGCACCACAGCAGCCGGTTCCTGGGCCATCGACTCCACCGGCACGAGCCCCCGCTCACGCAAGGCCGCCCGCAGGCCTTCACCCCCCACTGCCAACACGCGGGCTCCGACTCCCACCTGTGCAGCCAACAGGTGCGCCGCGGCCTGAGCCGAGGTCACCACGTCACGTGCCGTCGCTGGCACGCCGATCGAGCTCAGGTGCGCCGCCACCGTTTCCGGAGTGCGGCTCGCGTTGTTCGTGACGAACCCGACACGGCCGCCCAGCTGCCGTACCCGAGCGATTGCCTCCGGCGCGCCCGGGATCGCATCCGTCCCCCGGTACACCACCCCATCCAGATCCAGCAAGAGCCCATCGAAGTCACCGAAGAGCGGCCCCGAGGAACCCCTCCACCACAACACTGACGACGTCCTGGTGGTGGGGTGGGGTGGTGGTGGTGTGGTCATGGGGTGTGTCCTGGGGTGGTGGGGTGGGGATG
>JAJYSQ010000039.1 GCA_021793495.1 Actinomycetes bacterium | reverse complement strand
ACGGGCCGCCTCGGTCATCTCGTGCAGGTCCATGGACGTGTCCAGGAGGTCCTCGACTCGTTGCAGCAGCGCCAACGCGGCCTTGGGACAGGGAGGCTGAGCGGCGTAGTGGGGCACGGCGGCCCACAGCGAGACCGCAGGCAGCCCGGAGTGTGCGGCCAGATCGGTCAGCACTCCCACGATCCCGGTAGGTCCCTCGTAACGGGACTCCTCCAGAACCAGTCGTGCCGCCAGGCCCGGGTCGCTGGTGGTGCCGTTGACCGGAACCGGCCGGGTGTGCGGAGAGTCCGCCAGCAGGGCGCCGAGGACCAGCACCAGCCCGGCGTTGGCCCGGCGAGCCACCTGCAGGATCTCCTCGGTGAACGACCGCCACCGCATGTTCGGCTCGATCCCCCGGACCAGCAAGGCATCCCGGCCGGTACCGGGGATGGTGGTGCGAGAGAACCGGGTGGTCGGCCAGGTCAGGGTGCGTCGTCCCTCGGCGCCGACCTCGACCGTGGGACGGTTGACCTGGAAGTCGTAGTAGTCGTCCGGGTCGATCGCACCGACCGGGCGGGCAGACCACGCCGACTCCAAGAACTCCACGGTCGCGGTCGCGGCGTCCGCGGCGTCGTTCCACCCCTCGAACGCGACGACCACCACCGAGTCTCGCATGCCCACGAGCCCGGGGGAGTCGATCACCCGCCACCTCCGTTCGCCGCAGTGCCCAGGTCAGCGCTGAACTCGTCGACCGGTCGCCCGGACGAGCCCGGACACGATCGCCGGCCACCGCAAGGGTACGTCGTGCACCGCCCCGGGCCAGCGCGGCACGCGCAGGCCTGAGATCCGCGCCACCGGTAGGCTGCACGTATTGCCCTCCTGTCCCGGCGGGCTGGCCTGCCGGCCACCGCTGCCTGCCCCCTACCGACGAGGCCGTCCGTGACCCCACGCCCCCAGCTGTTGCGCGAGACCCTGGCGCGCCGAGTGGTCGTCGCGGACGGGGCGATGGGCACGATGCTGCAGGCGGCCGGCCCCACCCTCGAGGACTTCCAGGGGTACGAGGGGTGCAACGAGGTCCTCAACGTCACCCGCCCCGACATCGTCCGTGGGGTGCACGAGGCGTACCTGGCGGTGGGTGTCGACGCGATCGAGACCAACACCTTCGGGGCCAACACGGCGAACCTGGGGGAGTACGGGATCTCCGACCGGATCTACGAGCTTTCCCGGGCGGGGGCTGCGCTGGCCCGCGACGCCGCAGACGCGTTCACGTCCCGCGACCACCCGCGGTTCGTGCTGGGCTCGGTCGGGCCCGGGACGAAGCTGCCGACCCTGGGCCACCTGCCGTTCGCGACGCTGCGCGATGCCTACGCCGAGCAGGTGCGTGGCCTGGTCGATGGCGGGGTCGACGCGATCCTGATCGAGACCGTCCAGGACCTGCTGCAGGCCAAGGCAGCGGTCATCGGGGCCCAGCGGGCGGTGCGTGCTGCCGGCCTGGACCTGCCGATGATCGTCTCGGTCACCGTGGAGACCACCGGCACCATGCTGCTCGGCTCGGAGATCGGCGCGGCGCTGACCGCGCTCGAACCCCTCGGCGTCGACGTGATCGGCCTGAACTGCGCGACCGGCCCGGCCGAGATGGGCGAGCACCTGCGCCACCTGTCGCGGCACTCGCGAACGTTGATCTCGTCGATGCCGAACGCCGGCCTGCCCGAGCTCACGGCGCGGGGCGCGCACTACCCCCTGACCCCCACCCAGCTGGCCGAGGCGCACGAGACGTTCACCGGCGAGTACGGGCTGAGCCTGGTCGGCGGTTGCTGCGGCACCACTCCCGAGCACCTGCGCCACGTGGTCGAACGCGTCGGCGGCCAGGGAGTGGCCAATCGCCGTCCACGACCCGAGCCGGGGGTCGCCTCGCTCTATGTCAGCGTCCCCTTCCGCCAGGACACCGCCTACCTGTCGATCGGGGAGCGGACGAACGCGAACGGCTCCCGAGCCTTCCGCGACGCGATGCTCGCCGGCCGGTACGACGAGTGCGTGGAGATCGCCCGCGCACAGACTCGCGACGGTGCCCACCTGCTGGACGTCTGCGTGGACTATGTGGGCCGCGACGGGGTCAGCGACATGAAGGAGATCGTCACGCGGTTCGCCACCGCGTCCACGTTGCCACTGGTGATCGACTCGACCGAGCCGGAGGTCATCACGGCCGCCCTGGAGCTGCTCGGCGGACGTGCCGTGGTGAACTCGGTGAACTTCGAGGACGGCGACGGTCCGGGCTCGCGGATGGCCCGGGTGATGCCGGTCGTCGTCGAGCACGGTGCCGCGGTCGTCGCCCTGACGATCGACGAGAACGGCCAGGCCCGCACGACCGCAGACAAGGTGGCGATCGCCACCCGCCTGATCGAGGCACTCACCGGCCGCTGGGGGATGCGGGCGGAGGACATCCTCGTCGACTGCCTGACCTTCCCGATCGCCACGGGGCAGGACGAGACCCGCCGCGACGCGATCGAGACACTCGCGGCGATCACCGAGATCAAGCGCCGGTTTCCCGAGGTGTCCACCACCCTGGGGGTGTCCAACGTCTCGTTCGGGCTGGCGCCGGCGGCCCGCCAGGTGCTCAACTCCGCCTTCCTGCACGAGGCGGTCAAGGCCGGGCTGGACTCCGCGATCGTGCACGCCTCGAAGATCCTGCCGATCTCCCGGATCCCGGCCGAGCAGCTGGAGGTCGCCCTCGACCTCATCCACGACCGACGGCGCGAGGGGTACGACCCGCTCTCCCGATTCCTGGACCTGTTCGAAGGTGTGTCGGCTACCACCGCACGAGCCACGCGAGCCCAGGAGCTCGCCGCCCTACCGCTGGGCGAGCGACTGTCCCGCCGGGTTGTCGACGGGGAGCGGCTGGGGCTCGAGGCAGACCTGACCGAGGCGTTGGATCGCGGGCTGGCTCCGTTGGACGTCATCAACGACCACCTGCTGACCGGCATGCGTGAAGTCGGGGAGCTGTTCGGTCGCGGCGAGATGCAGCTGCCGTTCGTGCTGGCCTCGGCGGAGGTGATGAAGGCTGCCGTGGGGTGGCTGGAGCCCCACATGGAGCGTGCCGACTCCCGCGGCAAGGCCAGCATCGTGCTGGCGACCGTGAAGGGTGATGTGCACGACATCGGCAAGAACCTGGTCGACATCATCCTGTCCAACAACGGCTACGACGTGGTCAACCTGGGCATCAAGCAGCCAGTCTCGGCCATCATCGAGGCGGCCCGCGAACACCAGGTGGACGCGATCGGCATGTCGGGACTGCTGGTCAAGTCCACGGTCGTCATGCGGGAGAACCTCGAGGAGCTCAACGCCCGCGGGTTGGCCACCCAGTGGCCGGTGATCCTGGGCGGGGCCGCCCTCACCCGGGCGTACGTGGAGGGCGACCTGGCGGAGGTCTACCAGGGAGAGGTCCGGTACGCCCGTGACGCCTTCGAGGGGCTTCGTCTGATGGACGCGATCGCGGCCATGCGCCGTGGCGAGCAGGGAGCCCAGCTGCCGCAGCTGCGTCAGCGACGCGTCCCGATCTCCACGACCGCAGCCGACGGTGTCCGCGGCACGGCCTCCGGCACCGCGCAAGACTCGCGACCAAGGGACGACGCGCCTGCTGCGACGCGGTCCGATGTGGTCACCGACAACCCGGTCCCGGCGCCGCCCTTTTGGGGCACCCGGGTGGTCAAGGGCATCGCCCTGGCCGAGTACGCCCGATATTTGGACGAACGTGCCACTTTCCTTGGCCAGTGGGGGTTGCGCGGTTCACGCAGCAGCGGGCCCAGCTACGACGAGCTGGTGGAGGCCGAGGGCCGACCCCGGCTGCGCATGTGGCTCGAGCGCATCGCCACCGAGGGGCTGGCCGAGGCCGCAGTCGTCTACGGGTACTTCCCCTGCTGGTCCGAGGGGGACGACCTGGTGATCGCCCACCACGAGGGTCCCCTGGCCGGTACCGAGCGGGCTCGTTTCCACTTCCCCCGGCAAACCCGAGACCGTCACCTGTGCCTGGCCGACTTCTTCCGGCCCCGCGACAGCGGCGAGGTCGACGTCGTCGCCTTCCAGCTGGTCACCATGGGATCACGGTTGTCCCAGGCCACCGCGGAGCTGTTCGCCAAGGACGCCTACCGTGAGTATCTCGAGCTGCACGGGCTGTCCGTGCAGCTGACCGAGGCCCTCGCCGAGCTGTGGCACTGCCGAGTCCGTGCCGAGCTGGGGGCCGCAGGCGAGGACGCTGCGGAGCTGGACGGCGTGCTCCGCCAGGAGTACCGCGGCTCCCGGTACTCGCTGGGGTACCCGGCCTGCCCCGACCTGGAGGACCGCGCGATCATCGTGGGCCTGCTGGACCCGTCCCGGATCGGCGTGAGCCTGTCCGAGGAGTTCCAGCTGCACCCCGAGCAGTCCACCGACGCGATCATCGTCCACCACCCCGAGGCGAAGTACTTCAACGCCCGATGAGCCATCTCGCCGGGCACCCCCCGAGCACCCGCGAGGGGCTCGCCGCCGTGCTGTTCGACATGGATGGCACCCTGGTCGACAGCGAGAAGCTGTGGGATCGCAGCCTGGCCGACCTCGCGGCGGAGCTGGGCGGGACGCTGTCACCGGCGGTGCGCTCCTCGATGGTCGGGTCGAACCTGACGCGTTCGATCACCCTGCTCCTGACCGACGTCCACTCCGACGCCGATCCTGAGTGGGCCGGTGGCTGGCTTCTGGACCGGACGCGCACGTACTTCGCGGCCGGACTGACCTGGCGGACTGGAGCCGAGGAGCTGCTGCTCTGCGTACGTGACGCCGGGCTGCCGACGGCCCTGGTCACCTCCACCCACCGCAGCCTCACGGAGATCGGGCTGGACACCCTGGGCCGAGACCGGTTCGACGTGGTGGTGTGTGGGGACGAGGTGGCCCACGCCAAGCCGAACCCGGAGCCCTACCGGAAGGCGGCGGCTGCCCTGGGGGTGGATCCTCGCCAGTCTGTCGCGATCGAGGACTCCCCGACCGGGGTCGCGGCCGCCCGCAGCGCGGGGTGCCCGACCATTGCTGTCCCGCATGTGGTGCCGATCGAGTCCGCGCCGGGGGTGCTGGTCGTCGGATCGCTCGCCGAGATCGACCTCGAGGTGCTGTCCGGGCTGGTCGCCCGGTGATGATCGTCTGGCTCAACCGGTCTTCTCGATGACCGGTACCTGCACCACGGGGTCGTCGTGCTCCGGGAGGGGCGGGGCCGTCCCGCCCCACGCTGGGCAGCGCACCCGATGGTCGCAGTAGTCGCACAACCGGCTCGGCCGGGGCTGCCACTGCCCGGTACGCCGAGCCGTAGTGATCGCCTGCCATACGGCCTCGACCTTGCGACGGGTCGCGAGCAGCGCCGCAGCGTCGGGCGTGTCCCGGACCACCTGGCCATCGCCGAGGTACATCAGCAGAAGCAGGTCAGGAATCCGGCCCCGGGTCATCCACAGCACCAGCGCGTAGAAGCGCACCTGGAACAGTGCTTTGGCCTCGTACCCGGGACGCGGCGAGCGACCCGTCTTGTAGTCCACGACCCGGACCGCACCATCCGGGGCGACGTCCAGCCGGTCGACGTACCCCCGGAGGACCAGCCCGTCGGCCAGGGTGCCGTGCACCCGGAGCTCCCGCGCCGCCGGTTCGAGTCGGCGGGGGTCCTCCATCAGGAAGTACCTCTCGACGAGCCGGGAGATCTCTGCCAGCCAAGCAGGTTCAGAGATCGTGGCCGTCGGGCTCGGGCCCTCGTGCTCCGCGGACGTGGCCGCGTCGAACATCCCGGCCAGTCGCGGGTCGGTCCTGCGCAACGTCTGCCAGGCCGGACGCACCAGGTCGAGCGCCCGATCCGGGGTCCGGTCCGCGGCAGGAAGGGAGTACAGCTCGTCGAGCACCGTGTGCACGACCGTTCCGCGCACGGCGGCCGGTGACGGGCGCTCGGGGATCCGGTCGACCACCCGGAACCGATAGAGCAACGGGCAGCTCATGAAGTCCGAGGCGCGCGACGGTGAGAGCGAGCCCGCGACGGTGCCAGGCTCGTGGGCAGCGGCGGTCTGGGCAGCAGGTTCGTCGACGGCGGCCATGCGGTCACTGTAGGGGGGGACACCGACACGAGCCCGGTTGCGCCGCGCAGATGCGCACGGCCTCGGGTCGCCTCGGACGCCGGCGCGTGGGTACCGAGTGGCAGCCCGCCCGTACCATTCAGACCATGAGCCCAGGCCGAGCCGACCGCGGCACCCCGGTGGGCCGATGGAGCACCGCCGGCTGGTTGATGGGGAAGCCGTTGGGGATCCCGGTCTATGTCGCGCCGACCTGGCTCATCGTGGCCGCACTGATCACCTGGGTGTTCGCCCCGGCGGTCCAGCTGCGGGTACCCGGCATCGGGTTGGCCCGGTACGCGGTCTCGTTCGCCTTCGCCGTCCTGCTGTACCTGTCCGTGCTCGCCCATGAGCTCAGCCACGCGGTGGTCGCCCGGCGCCTCGGCATGCCGGTCCGGCGGATCACCCTGCAGCTGCTGGGCGGGCTGACCGAGATCGAGGGGGAGTCCCGCACCCCCGGACGCGAGTTCCTGGTCGCCTTCGCCGGACCGGCGACCTCTCTGGTGCTGGGTGGCATCGGCGTCGGGCTGGTCTCCCTCCTCACCCCCGGGACGATCACCCACCTGCTCGTCGTCGAGCTCACGGTGGCCAACATCCTGGTCGGGGTCTTCAACCTCGTGCCGGGCCTTCCGCTGGACGGTGGCCGGGTGCTCGCGGCCGGCGTGTGGGCGCTCACCGGCCGGCGCGCCACCGGGATCCGTGCGGCCGCCTGGACCGGTCGAGTGGCCGCCGTGGGTGTGCTCGTCGTTCCCATCGTCGCCGCGTGGCTGACCGGGACCTCGGTCGACCCGGTGATGGTGCTCTGGGCGGCACTCATCGCTGCCTTCATCTGGGCGGGCGCCGGGCAGGCACTGGCCACCGCTGCCGTACGCGAGCGCCTGCCCTCCCTCTCGGTCCGCCGGCTGACCCGGCGTGCGGTACCGGTGGCCGCCGACCTTCCGGTGTCCGAGGCCGTTCGTCGAGCCGGTGAAGCCCAGGCTGGGGCGCTGGTGGTGGTGGACCGTGCCGGGAACCCTGTCGGGCTGGTCAGCGAGGCCGCGGTTGCCGCAACACCGGTCGGGCGGCGTCCCTGGATCCAGGTCGGCACCCTGTCTCGGACGGTCGAGGCGTCCCTCGTCCTCTCCGCGGACCTGGACGGCGAGCACCTGGTCCAAGCACTGCGGCAGGCGCCGTCCTCCGAGTACCTGGTGGTCGAGCGCAACGGTGACATCTACGGGGTGCTGGTCACCGCCGACGTCGAACGCGCCTTTGCCCGGGCGTGAGCACCCTGCGCCACCGGTAGAGCACCCTGCGCCACCGGTAGAGTCCGCCCTCGTGACCGCAGCCGGGGAGCCCGCGTCCCTGCCCAACGACCCGCTCCCGATAGCTGGCGGGAGCGTTGACGAGCGCCCCCCAGGACGGCGGCTCACCGGCCTGCTGGTGCCCGGCGACCGGGTTCAGCTGACCGATCCGAAGGGCCGCCACCACACGATCACCCTCGTCCCGGGACGTGCCTTCCACACCCACTCGGGGGCGATCGCCCACGACGACCTGCTCGGTGGCCCTGAAGGAGTGGTGGTCCGGTCCACCAACGGCACCGAGTACCTCGCGCTGCGACCGCTGCTGGCCGACTTCGTGCTCTCGATGCCCAGGGGCGCGGCCGTGGTCTACCCCAAGGATGCCGCGGTGATCGTCGCCATGGCCGACATCTTCCCGGGTGCCCGCGTGGTGGAGGCCGGGGCGGGCTCGGGGGCACTGACCTGCTGGCTGCTTCGAGCCGTCGGCGAGGCTGGCTCGCTGCACTCCTTCGAACGACGTGCCGACTTTGCCCAGGTCGCCGAGGAGAACGTGACAGCGTTCTTCGGAAACGTCCCGCGGTCGTGGCGGCTGACCGTGGCGGACCTGACCGAGGGACTGGCCCGAGAGGTCCGGGAGGGGACCGTGGACCGGGTGGTGCTGGACATGCTCGCCCCGTGGGAGTGCTTGGACGAGGTGTCGGCGGCGCTGGTGCCCGGGGGGGTCCTCTGCGCCTATGTGGCGACCACCACCCAGCTCTCCCGACTGGTGGAGGACGTGCGGGCGCACCAGACGTTCACCGAGCCGGTCAGCTCGGAGACGCTGGTGCGCACCTGGCATGTCGAGGGGCTCGCCGTCCGGCCGGACCACCGGATGATCGGGCACACCGGCTTCCTCGTCACCAGCCGCCGGCTGGCTCCCGGCGTCGCGCCCCCGCAGCGTCGCCGGCGCCCGGCCAAGCAGAACAGCCCGGAGAACGCCGTCTAGCCCGCGGCGCTGGCCCCTGCCGTGTCCGCCAGCGGCCCGGCGACCTCGACCCCGTCGCTGCGGCGTCGCACGTGGATGCACTCCCCCGGACACTCCCGGGCGGAGTCCACGACGGCGAGCACCAGGTCCACCGGCACGGGGACGTGGGCACCGGGTTCCATCTGGAGCGCCTGGTCCGGCCCCTTGACATAGGCCAGGCCGTCCACGTCGAGCTCGAACACGTCCGGTGCGTACTGCACGCACAACC
>JAJYSQ010000038.1 GCA_021793495.1 Actinomycetes bacterium | reverse complement strand
CGAACCGCCGCCTCGAGCCGCTCGTGGAGCTCCTCGGTGCTCAGCCTGCCCTGGGCGTACGCCTCCTGCAGCTGGGCGAGCGTCTGGTCCCGATCCTGATCACCGGCCCGCTGACCGGGGTCCGGCTGCTCCGAGCGCCCCGCGACCACCGCGATCACTCCGCCCGGTCGACCTCAGGGGCGCCGCACGGCGCCCCGACCGACGCAAGCCCGGCCCGCCCTCCATCGACCGCGGTGAGCGCCCACGGCCCGGAGTCGGTGAGCGTGAACGTGTGCTCGAAGTGGGCGGCTGGCAACCCGTCGTCCGTGCACACGGTCCAGCTGTCGGCCAGCACGTGGGTATGCCGGTCACCGAGGGTGACCATCGGCTCGCAGGCGAGCACCAACCCCTTGCGCAGCCGAGGCCCGCGCCCGGGACGCCCGTAGTTGGGCAGCGGAGGGTCCTGGTGCATCTCGGTGCCGATGCCGTGCCCTACGTACTCTTCCACCACCCCGTAGGAACCCTGGGACCGGACGTACGACTCGACGGCGTGGCTGACGTCGGTCAGCCGCCCCGACAACCGGGCCGCGCCGATGCCCCGCCACATCGCGGCCTCGGTGACCTCCATCAATCGTGCGAGCTCGGGACGCACCGAGCCGACCGCGACCGTGATCGCGGCGTCGCCGTGCCATCCGTCGACGATCGCTCCGCAGTCGATCGAGATGATCTCCCCGTCGACCAGCAGCCGTCGAGACGGGATGCCGTGCACCACCTCGTCGTCGACCGACGCGCAGATCGAGGCGGGGTAGCCCAGGTACCCCTTGAACGACGGGAGGCCGCCGTGGTCCCGGATGAAGGCTTCGGCCAGGGCGTCCAGCTCGGCGGTGCTCACCCCGGCCCGGACGCACCCGGCCAGCATCTGCAGGGTCCGGCCGACCAGCAGGCCGGCTACCCGCATCTTCTCGACCTCGGCCGCGCTCTTGATCTGGATCATCAGGACGGCTGCCTCCCCGTGGACGGCTGGGCGAACCGCCGCAGCCCGCCGATCGCCCGATCGGTCACCTCTTCGACGGGGCCCGTGGCGTCGATGCCGATCAGGATGCCATGGGCGGCGTAGTACTCGACGATCGGAGCCGTCTGGGCGTCGTACACCTCCAGCCGATGCCGGACCGTCGCCTCCGCGTCGTCGGGCCGCAGGTAGAGCTCCCCGCCGCACTGGTCGCAGACCCCGGCATGGGCCGGCGGGTCGTAGTCCAGGTGCCAGACGTGTTGGCAGACCCGACAGGTTCGCCGCCCGGACAGTCGACGCACCACTTCGTCGTGGTCCACCACGAGCTCGAGGACCGCGTCCAGCGGGGTGCCAAGCTCGGCCAGCAGCTGGCCGAGGACCTCAGCCTGGGCCACGTTGCGCGGGAAGCCGTCCAGCAAGAACCCCTCCGTGACGTCCGGCTCGGCCAGCCGTTGACGGACCATCGCGATGGTCACCTCGTCGGGAACCAGGTCCCCGGCGTCCATGTACGTCTGGGCAGCGCGCCCCAGCTCGGTGCCGGCGGACACGTTCGCCCGAAAGATGTCACCCGTAGAAATTTTTGGTACCGCGAAGTGCGAGGCGATGAACTGCGCCTGGGTACCCTTGCCCGCCCCTGGAGGTCCCACGAGGACGACGCGCACTAGCGGAGAAATCCCTCGTAGTTGCGCTGCTGCAGCTGGCTCTCGATCTGCTTGACGGTCTCCAGGCCGACCCCGACCACGATGAGGATCGCGGTCCCACCGAACGGGAAGTTGGGCGACGCGTTCAGCAGGGTCAACGCCACCAGGGGGATCAGCGCGATCAGCCCCAGGTACAGCGAGCCGGGCAGGGTGATGCGGGAGAGCACGTACCCCAGGTACTCCGCGGTGGGCCGACCAGGCCGGATGCCCGGGACGAACCCGCCGTACTTCTTCATGTCCTCGGAGACCTCGTCCGGGTTGAAGGTGATCGCCACGTAGAAGTACGTGAAGAAGATGATCAACCCGAAGTACAGCGCCATGTACAGCGGGTGGTCGCCCAGGGTGAAGTTGTTCTCGACCCAGATGACCCACGCGCTGGTCGGGGTGCCCAGCGAGGCCGCCAGCGTCGGGATGTAGAGCAGCGACGATGCGAAGATGACCGGGATCACCCCCGCCATGTTGACCTTCAGCGGGATGTAGGTCGAGGTGCCTCCATACATCCGTCGGCCGACCATGCGCTTGGCGTACTGCACGGGGATCCGCCGTTGACCCTGTTCGATGAAGACGACGAGGGCCACCAGGGCAAGCCCGACCGCGATCACCATGAGGAAGACCGGCCACCCCTTCGCGAGCTTGATCGCCCACAGCGAGCTGGGGAACCCGGCGGCGATCGAGGTGAAGATCAGGATCGACATCCCGTTGCCGATCCCCCGGTCGGTGATCAGCTCCGCCAACCACATGATCAGCGTGGTTCCGCCGGTCATGATGACGACCATCACGATGATCCCCCACACACCGATGCGGTTGAAGATCACGTCACGGGTGCAGCCGGGGATCAGGCGGTGAGCACGGGCCAGCGCGATGATCCCGGTGGACTGCAGCACCGCGAGCCCGATCGTGAGGTACCGGGTGTACTGGGTGAGCTTCGCCTGGCCCGAGTGTCCCTCCTTGCGCAAGGTCTCGAACCGCGGGATCACCACACCCAGCAGCTGAACGATGATGCTCGCGGTGATGTACGGCATGATGCCCAGCGCGAACACGGACAGCTGCAGCAGCGCGCCGCCGCTGAAGAGGTTGATCAGCCCGAACACGCTGTTGGACGTCCCAGCGGCAGAGATGCAGGCGTTGATCTGCGTGTAGTCGACACCCGGGGTCGGCAGGGTAGAACCCAACCGGAACACGGCGACGATCCCCACGGTGAACAACAGCTTGCGCCGCAGGTCCGGGGTCTTGAACGCCCGGGCGAAGGCGGTGAGCACGACAACCTCCTCGGCGCTAGGCCCCTGCCGGTGCGCTCCGGCACAGGATGTGGGCACCCGCCAGCGCCCAGCGACTGGGGTCGGGGTCCCTGCTGTCCGCCGGCGGACAGCAGGGACAGCGAAGGCTGATCGGGCGACACTCTACGGCAGAGGAGCGCCCGTCACGTCCAGGGCCCGGCCGCCGGCAGCGGTGATCTTCTGGACCGCGCTGGCGGAGTACGCGTGGACGCTGATGGTCAACGGCACGGTCAGCTCTCCGGTGCCGAGCACCTTGACCGGCTCTGCCTTGCGTACCACGCCAGCGGCCACCAGCTCCGCGACGCCGACCGTGGCTCCCGCCGGGAACAGCTCCCCGAGCCGATCCAGGTTCACCACCTGGTACTGCACCCGGAAGGGGTTGGTGAACCCACGCAGCTTGGGCAACCGCATGTGAAGCGGCATCTGCCCGCCCTCGAAAGTGGCCGGCACCTGGTAGCGCGCCTTGGTGCCCTTCGTGCCGCGACCGGCCGTCTTGCCCTTCGACGCCTCTCCGCGCCCGACCCGGGTCTTGGCCGTCCGGGCCCCCGGGGCCGGACGCAGGTGATGGACCTTGAGGGTCATGTCAGTGGGTCTCCTCGATCGTGACCAGGTGGGACACGGCCGCGATCATGCCCCGGATCTCGGGCCGGTCCGCGACAGTGACGGTGTGGCCGATCCGCTTGAGCCCGAGCGAGCGCACCGTGTCCCGCTGTCCGCGGGTCCCACCGATGAGCGAGCGGACCTGACGGACCACCAGGGTGGCCCCCATCAGCGGGTCGCCCCCGCTCGGGCGCGCAGCAGAGCTGCCGGGGCCACGTCTTCCAGCGCCAGCCCGCGGCGAGCAGCCACAGACTCGGGCCGCTCCAGCAGCTTCAGCGCCGCAACCGTGGCGTGCACCACGTTGATCGGGTTGTCCGAACCCAGGGACTTGCTGAGCACGTCGGAGATGCCGACACACTCCAGGACGGCACGCACGGGGCCGCCGGCGATGACACCGGTACCCGGGCTCGCCGGGCGGAGCATCACCACCCCAGCCGCCTTCTCGCCCTGGACGGGGTGCGGGATTGTTCCCTGGATACGAGGGACCTTGAAGAAGCTCTTCTTCGCCTCCTCCACGCCCTTGGCGATAGCGGCCGGCACCTCCTTCGCCTTGCCGTACCCGACGCCGACGGTACCGTCGGCGTCGCCGACCACGACGAGCGCGGTGAAGCTGAATCGGCGACCACCCTTGACCACCTTGGCCACCCGGTTGATGGCCACGACGCGCTCGACGTAGGCGGTCTTCTCGGCAGCCGGCGAGCCGTCGCGGCGGTCACGCCGCTCGCGGCGTTCGCCGCCGGCCGCACCGCCACCACGGCGCTGGGGTCCAGGCATCGGTACTTCCTTCTCTCTCGCAGTAGTCGGCTCTCGCCGAAGCAGGACTGGTGCTAGGGCGGGCTAGAACTCGAGGCCGCCGGCCCGGGCGCCGTCGGCGAGGGCCGCGACCCGCCCGTGGTAGCGGTAGCCACCCCGGTCGAACACGACCGTGCCCACCCCCCCGGTCCGGGCCCGGTCGGCGAGGACCTCTCCGACCCGGCGCGCCTTGGCGGTCTTGTCCCCGGTCATCCCGCGCAGCTCCGGCTCCATGGTGGACGCCACCGCGAGAGTACGCCCGACCGTGTCGTCGACCACCGCGGCCAGCACGTGCCGGGCCGAGCGGGTCACCACCAACCGTGGGCGGACCGCCGTACCCGCGACCTTCTTGCGGACCCGCAGGTGCCGCCGGTCTCGAGCCGCCGAGCGAGCAGCGGACCCCTTGCCGATCTTCACTCCGTACGACATGGCTACTTCCCAGCCTTCCCGACCTTGCGGCGGACCGTCTCCCCCTGGTACCGGACACCCTTGCCCTTGTACGGGTCGGGCCGGCGCAACTTGCGGATCTTGGCGGAGATCTCACCGACCTGTTGCTTGTCGATCCCCGCGACGCTGAACCGAGTCGGGGTCTCCACGGTGAACGTGATGCCCTCCGGGGCGGGGACCAGCACGGGGTGGCTGAACCCGAGCGCAAACTCCAGATCAGACCCCTTGGCCGCCACCCGGTACCCGACGCCGACGATCTCCAGGCTCTTCGAGTACCCCTCGGTGACCCCGGTGACCATGTTCGCCACCAGGGTCCGCGTCAGACCGTGGCGGGAACGACTCTCCCGCTCGTCATCCGGGCGAGTCACCACCACGGTGCCGTCCTCGCCCCGAGCCACGGTGATCGGAGTGACCGTCGTGTGCCGCAGCGTCCCCCGCGGCCCGGTCACCGTGACCACGGGTCCTTCGATGGT
The DNA here is from genome assembly GCA_021793495.1 of Actinomycetes bacterium. Lineage (GTDB taxonomy): Bacteria > Actinomycetota > Actinomycetes > JAJYSQ01 > JAJYSQ01 > JAJYSQ01. The sequence continues at coordinate 3,352 of JAJYSQ010000038.1, read as the reverse complement.
CACGTCCACCCCGGACGGAACCGGGATGGGCGTGCGTCCAATTCTTGACATGCGCCTTCTCCTTCCCGTCCGTTACCAGACGTAGGCGAGGACTTCCCCGCCCACGTGACGCCGACCACACTGGTTGCCGGTCATGACCCCCACGGAGGTGGAGATGATCGCCACACCCAAGCCACCCAGCACCTTCGGCAGCTCGCCAGACTTCGCGTACACCCGCAGCCCGGGCTTGGAGATCCGGCGGATCCCGGCGATCGAACGCTGCCGGGCCTCGCTGTACTTCAGGGTCAGCACGAGGATACGGCCGGGACGCCCCTCCGGTGGGTCCTCGACCCGCCACGAGGCGATGTACCCCTCCTGGGCGAGGATCTCGGCAATGTGCACCTTGATCGAGCTGTGGGGCATCGACACGGTCTCGTGGTAGGCCGAGTTGGCGTTGCGCAGACGGGTCAGCATGTCTGCGATCGGGTCGGTCATGGTCATGGGCACGAAGCCTTCCTCGCCGCGGTTTCCCCGGCACCTGCTGGTGGGGACCTACGACGTGCGTGGGGGCGGACTACCAGCTGCTCTTGGTCACTCCGGGGAGCTCTCCCCGGTGGGCCATCTCCCGCAGACAGATGCGGCACAGCCCGAACTTGCGGTAGACCGCGTGCGGTCGTCCGCACCGCTGGCACCGGGTGTACCCCCGCACCGCGAACTTGGGGGTGCGGTTGGCCTTCTGCACCAGTGCGGTCTTGGCCATGGTCAGGACTCCTTGAACGGGAAGCCGAGGCGTCGCAACAGCGCACGCCCCTCGTCATCGGTGGATGCGGAGGTCACGACCGTGATGTCCATCCCACGCACACGGTCGGTGCGGTCCTGGTCGATCTCGTGGAACATCGACTGCTCGGTGAGTCCGAACGTGTAGTTGCCGTGCCCGTCGAACTGGCGGGCCGACAGGCCGCGGAAGTCACGGATCCGGGGAAGTGCCAGCGACAACAGCCGGTCCAGGAACTCCCACATACGGTCACCGCGCAGGGTCACGTGCGCACCGATCGGCATGCCCTCGCGCAGCTTGAACTGAGCGATGGACTTGCGGGCCCGCGTCACCTGGGCCTTCTGACCGGTGATAGCGGCCAGATCCTTCACGGCGCCCTCGATGAGCTTGGAGTCTCGGGCCGCTTCGCCCACCCCCATGTTCACCACGATCTTGACGACCGTGGGCACCTGCATCACGTTGGCGTAGTCGAACTGCTCGCGCAGCCCCGCGATGATCTCCTCGCGGTACCGCGCTTTCAGCCGTGGCACGGCGGGGGCATCGCCAGCGATGGCCGTGGCACTCATGAGATCTCCTCCCCGGTCCGGCGGGCGACTCGCGTCTTCTTCCCATCCGCGCCGATCGTGTAGCCCACGCGGGTGCCGACCTTTCGACCATCCTTCTCCACGACGGGCATCACGTTGCTGACGTGCACCGGCGCCTCCTGGGTGACGATCCCACCCGTCTTGGCACCCCGGGTGGTCTCGCCGACCTTCACGTGCTTGGTGATCCGGTTGACCCCTTCGACGAGCACCCGCTGGGTGCGGGGGTAGGCCGTGAGGACGCGTCCAGTCAGCCCCTTGTCCTTCCCGCTGATCACCAGGACGGTGTCACCCTTCTTCACCGACATCTTCGACACCCGGCTCGCGGGGCGTGCCTGCGTACGGTTGGGCATGCTTAGAGCACCTCCGGTGCCAGCGAGATGATGCGCATGAAGCGCTTCTCACGAAGCTCGCGCCCGACCGGACCGAAGATGCGGGTCCCTCGGGGATCCCCACCATCCTTGATCAGGACAGCCGCGTTCTCATCGAAGCGGATGTAGGACCCGTCCGGCCGACGACGCTCCTTGACCGTGCGCACCACGACGGCCTTGACGACCTCGCCCCTCTTCACCGCACCCCCGGGGATGGCATCCTTGACGGTCGCCACGATCGTGTCCCCGATCCCGGCGTACCGGCGACCGGACCCACCCAGCACCCGGATGCACAGCAGCTCCTTGGCACCGGTGTTGTCGGCAACCCGCAGCCTCGACTCCTGCTGGATCACTGGGCACTCCTCACGGTCGTCCGGGCGGCCACGCGACCCGGCATCGACCGGATCCGCGTGCTCACTGGGCCTTCTCGATGACGCGCACCACGCGCCACCTCTTGGTGGCCGACATCGGCCGCGTCTCCATCAGCAGGACACGGTCGCCCACGGAGCACTCGTTCGCCTCGTCGTGCGCCTTGAGCCTGCTCGACCGTCGCATCACCTTGCCGTACAGCGCATGCTTGACGCGGTCCTCCACCCGTACCACCACGGTCTTGTCCATCTTGTCGCCGACCACGTACCCCTCGCGGGTCTTGCGGAACCCCCGGGTCGACCCTGCCTCGACCGCCACGGCATCCACCGTCGTCTCCTCGCTCACGCCACACCCTCCGACGACTCGACCGTGGTGATCCCCAGCTCCCGCTCGCGCAGGACCGTGTAGATCCGCGCCATGTCCTTGCGCACCGCCCGTAGCCGGCCGTGGTTCTCCAGCTGACCGGTGGCCGACTGGAAGCGCAGGTTGAACAGCTCCTCCTTCGCCTTGGCCAGCGAGGAGGCGAGCTCGTCGTCCTCCATCTGGCGAAGGTTCGTCGGAGCCAGGTCCTTGCTGCCGACCGCCATCACACCTCACCTGCCTCACGCGCGATGACCCGACACTTCATGGGCAGCTTGTGGATGGCCCGGCGCATGGCTTCCCGCGCGACCGGTTCGCTGACCCCGGACAGCTCGAACAGGACTCGGCCGGGCTTGATGTTGGCCACCCACCACTCCGGCGAGCCCTTTCCCGACCCCATGCGGGTCTCTGCCGGCTTCTTGGTCAGCGGCCGGTCAGGATAGACATTGATCCAGACCTTGCCGCCACGACGGATGTGGCGGGTCATGGCGATACGTGCCGACTCGATCTGACGGTTCGTCAAGTAGGCCAGCTCCAGCGCCTGGATCCCGAAGTCCCCGAACGCGATCTCGGTGCCACCTTTGGCTGCGCCGTGGCGATCCGGGTGGTGCTGCTTGCGATGCTTGACCCGACGAGGAATCAACATCGATCAACCCTCCGTTCCCACGACGGTCCCAGCAGGTGAAGCCGTCTCGGCGACCGGTGCGTCCCCGGTGCCCGGCGACGCACCGGTGTCGACCGGCGCCGCGCCCAGCGGCGCACGCCGAGGCGGCCGGGCCGCGGCTCGAGCCGGCGGGCGTCCGGGGCGTCCGGCGGCTGCTTCCCGCTCCAACCGGTTGGTCACCGCGTCGCCCTTGTAGATCCACACCTTCACGCCGATGCGGCCGAACGTGGTGCGGGCCTCGAAGAAGCCATAG
>JAJYSQ010000037.1 GCA_021793495.1 Actinomycetes bacterium | reverse complement strand
TTCCTATCTCTTCGTCGAAGATGGCCAGCTGCCGTACCTCGATCTTCTCGCCCATCGTCGCGTTGGCCTCGTCCAGCAGCGCGGAGACCGTGGTGCCCGGCTCGACCTCGGCGGCCAGCAGGGCTCCGGTGTCTGCCGGACGGATTTGGATGGCCACCTCGGCGACCTGGTCGGCCAGCCGGCCGAACGCCTCGGTCTTGGCCACGAAGTCCGTCTCGCAGTTCAGCTCGAGCAGCAGCCCGGCCTCGGTCCCCAGCAGCCGCGAGATCACCAGCCCATTGGCCGCGACCCGCTCGGCCCGCTTGCCCACGTCCTTGGCGCCCTTGACACGCAGGATCTCGATCGCCCGCGCGGTGTCCCCCTGCGACTCCTCCAGGGCGCGCTTGCAGTCCATCATCCCGGCGCCGGTCATCTCCCGCAGCCTCTTGACATCCGCGGCGGTGAAGTCAGCCATCTCTCTTCTCTCGTCGACATCGTCATCGTCTGGACAGTCACCGCGGCCCCTGGGCCACGACGGGTGGCCACCGCCCGATTCGTCCCCGGCGGCGGGCCTGGCCACCGGGGACGGGGGAGGTGTCAGCCCTGAGCCGTACCGGGCCTGTCGGTGACCCCCGGCTGCGCCTCGGCGGGCTCGGCAGCCACACTCGGCTCGGCAGCCTCGGCGTGCTGTACGCCGGCGAGCAGCTCGCGTTCCCACTCGGCCAACGGCTCGTCGACACCGGGCTCCGCAACCGTCGGCCCGGTGTCCCCGCGGCGGGCCGCCGCCCGAGCCATCAGCCCGTCGGCGACCGCGTCGGCGACCACGCGGGTCAGCAGCGAGACCGCCCGGATCGCGTCGTCGTTGCCCGGGATCGGGTAGTCGACCTCGTCCGGGTCACAGTTGGTGTCCAGGATCGCCACGATCGGGATACCCAGCTTGCGGGCCTCGTCGATCGCCAGGTGCTCCTTCTTGGTGTCCACCACCCACAGCAGGCTGGGCACACGGGACATGTCCCGGATCCCTCCCAGGGTCCGCGACAGCTTGTCCTTCTCCCGCCGCAGGACCAGCAGCTCCTTCTTGGTCATGCCGGAGCCGGCGACGTCGTCGAAGTCGAGCTCTTCCAGCTCCTTGAGCCGCTGCAGCCGCTTGTGCACCGTGGAGAAGTTGGTCAGCATGCCGCCGAGCCAACGCTGGTTGACGTACGGCATGCCCACGCGTTGCGCCTGCTCGGCCACGGGCTCCTGGGCCTGCTTCTTGGTGCCCACGAACATGACCGTGCCGCCGTGGGCGACCGTCTCCTTGACGTACTCGTACGCCCGGTCGATGAACACCAGCGACTGCTGCAGGTCGATGATGTAGATGCCGTTGCGCTCGGTGAAGATGAATCGCTTCATCTTCGGGTTCCACCGTCGGGTCTGGTGCCCGAAGTGGACACCGCTCTCGAGCAGCTGCCTCATGGTCACGACGGCCATGTCGGAGGCTCCTTTGTCACTCGGTGTCCGCCGTACCCGGCCGGGTACGGCGCCTGACGACCACCACCACGCCGAGGACCCGAGGGATCACCCGGCTGGAGCGCCGTCTTGGCCGACGGCAGGTGGGCATGCGAAGTCGACCCGGGGGACCGGGACGCGCGGTCAGTGTACGCCCCGCGGCGCCGCGGGGCGGGATCCCCAGCTCGGCGATCGCCGTCCCCGGTCCACAGCCTGACCCACCGCGGGACGCAAGACGCGTGGTGTGCCGAGACTGTCGGAGTGACCCGATCCCCCCTCGGCCTGTTGCTGGTCCCCCTGCTGCTGGCAGCCGGAACGGGTCCCGGACGCTGGGAGCCGGTGTCGCCACCCGCCAGCACTGCTCCACCGGCGCAGACCACGACCCCCCCGACCACGGCCCCCCAGACCAGCAGGTGGACCTGGCCCCTGCGGCCTGTCCCCCGTGTCATGCGACCCTTCGACGCGCCGCCCGCGCCCTGGGCGCCGGGGCACCGGGGCGTCGACCTGGCCGCCCGGCTGGGGGATCCGGTCCGCGCGCCGGCCCCCGGCACGGTGGTGTTCGCCGGGCCCGTGGCTGGACGACCGGTCCTGGTCATCGCCCACGCGGTGGTGAGCACCACGTACGAGCCGGTCATCGCCACGGTCCCGATCGGCGTCCGTGTGGACACCGGGCAGATCGTCGGCACGGTGGCCGCCGGTGCCGGCGGCGCGGCGCACTGCCGGCACGGACCGTGCCTGCACTGGGGAGTCCGGTACGGCCGCACCTACCTGGACCCCTTGGGGCTGCTCCAGCTGCGACGTCTGCGACTGCTGCCACCGGTGATCGCCCGGTGACCCCCGCCGGTCAGCCGTCGCGCGCCTCGGACAACCGGCTGCGCAGCTGGAGCACCGCCTTCGTGTGCATCTGGCAGATACGGCTCTCGGTGACCCCGAGGACCTGGCCGATCTCGGCGAGGGTGAGCCCCTCGTAGTAGTAGAGGGTGATCACGATCTTCTCGCGCTCGGGCAGCGCGTTGACCGCGCCAGCCAGCAGGTACTTCGTCTCCTCGGACTCGAATGCCAGGACGGGGTCCTCCGCCTTGGTGTCCTCGAGGGTGTCGACCAGGCTGAGCCGGTCTCCCTTCTCCCCACCGACGCCGAGCAGCTCGTCCAGCGCGACCACGTTGACGAAGGAGACCTGGCTGAAGACCTGGTGGAGCTCGTCGACCGTGATGCCCAGCTGCTCGGCCACCTCCGGTTCGGACGGCGTACGGTGCAGCGTCGCTTCCAGGGTCGCGTAGGCCTTCTCGACGTCGCGCGCCTTCGACCGAACCGACCGAGGGATCCAGTCGATCGCGCGGAGCTCGTCGATGATCGCTCCCCGGATCCGGCTGATCGCGTACGTCTCGAACTTGATCGCCCGGTCCAGGTCGAACTTCTCGATCGCGTCGATCAGCCCGAAGATGCCGTAGGACACCAGGTCGGCGTGCTCGATGTTGCGCGGCAGCCCCACTCCGACCCGACCGGCTACGTACTTGACCAGCGGGGAGTAGTGCAGGATCAATCGCTCCCGCAGCCGTGCCTGCCCGGTGGCCTTGAACTCGACCCACAGCTCACGCAGTGCTATCTCCGCACCGGTCGACGCTCGGGCGCGGTCCGACGCGCCCTCAGGATCGGCCACCGCCACCCTCCCCTCCCCACCGTTGCGTTGCACCCGTCCGGGCCACACGGATCCCGGTCGCGATCAGGCCCGCGGGTGGGCCTGGGCATAGGCGGACCGCAACCGTTCGATCGAGACGTGCGTGTAGATCTGCGTGGTAGCGAGCGTAGCGTGACCGAGCATCTCCTGGACCGATCGCAGGTCAGCGCCCCCCGCGAGCAGGTGGGTGGCGGCAGAATGGCGCAGACCGTGCGGTCCGATGTCCGGCGCACCGCCGACCTCGGCCACCATCCGGTGGACGACGGTGCGAACGACACGCTGGTCGATCCGGGCTCCGCGAGTCCCGAGGAACAGCGCCAAGCCACTGCCGGGTCGGGACAGCCTGCCGCGGCCCTCCTGGAGCCACTCGTGGATCGCGCCCAGGGCCGGGGACCCGATCGGCACGGTTCGCTCTTTGCGTCCCTTGCCGCGCACCCGGACCACGTGCCGGGACCAGTCGACGTCCTCGACGTCCATGCCGACGAGCTCTCCGACCCGAATCCCCGTGGCGTACAGGAGCTCCAGCACCGCCCGGTTCCGCAGCGTCACGGGGTCACGGTCGTCGGCCGCGGTGGCCACCACCTCCATCAGGGCCTTGGCCTGGGTCGCGGTGAGCACCGCCGGGAGCCGGCGTGGCCCACGGGCCGTCGCCAGCAACACGCCTGGGTCGGTGGGCAGCCGGTGGTGGCGATAGGCCCATGCGGTGAACGACCGCACAGCTGCGGTGCCCCGTGCCAGCCGAGCCCGTCCTGCTCCTGCGCAGGCCAGCTCGGCGAGCCACCCGCGCAGCAGAGCCAGGTCGACCCGGTCGAGGCTGGTCGCCCCGGACCGGGTCGCAAACACGAGGAGGGCCCGTACGTCGGCCTGGTAGGCCCGTACGGTGTGCGGCGACAGGTCGCGCTCGTCGCGCAGGTACCCGGTGAATTCGCGCAGGGCACCATCGACCTCTGGGCTCAGGCTGTCTTCCGGCTCGGCCGGTGGTGCCGGGCTGGCGGTGAGGAGCACAGGCTTACGCTGCGCCCCGCCGCGATCGCGGTCAAGCACCGGTAGGGACGCGTCGCCCCCCTCGCCACACCGTGTCATCCACCGAGCGCCGCCATGGTCAGTCTCCAGCCTTCCGGTCGGGTACGAACCAGCCCGAGGGCACTCAGCACGCCGAGTGCCCCGATGACCTGTACGGGAGTCAACCCGGTGATCGCCACGAGTCCCGCTGGGCCCACCGACCGGTCGGTGGGCATGGCCTCGAGGACCAGCGCACTGTCCCGGTCGAGCTGGTCACGCAGCATCGGCGGAGCCCGCCGCTCGTCGCTGACGTGCTCCCCCAGGGCACCGACCAGATCCAGCACGTCCTGCGCGCCGGTCACGAGCTGCGCTTGGCCGGTACGGACCGCCTCGTGCGCCCCCACGGACATGGCCGAAGTCACCGGTCCAGGGATGGCCATCGTGACCCGACCCAGCTCTGCAGCCTCCCGGAGGGTACGCAACGACCCGCTGCGAGCCGCCGCCTCCACGACCACCACGCCACGTGCCAGCGCTGCGATGACCCGGTTCCGCTCGAGGAATCGCAGTCGCGTCGGGTGCGACCCGGGAGGCAGCTCGCTGACCACCGCCCCGGACTCGGCCACCACCCGGTCGAGCAGGGCGGCGTTGCCCGTCGGGTAGGCTCGCTCCACCCCGCAGGCCAGCACCGCGACCGTCGGTGCCCCGACCGCCAAGCTCCCACGGTGGGCCGCGGCGTCCACGCCGTACGCCGCCCCGGAGACGACCAGCACGCCTCGCGCCCCCAGATCCGCGGCGAGCTCCCCCGCCACGTGCGTGCCGTAGGCAGTAGCGGCCCGGGCGCCGACCACCGCGACCGCCCTCGCGGTGTATACCGGCGACGGCTCGCGACCGCGCCACCAGAGCAGCAGGGGGGCGCGTGCCCCGAGGTCATCCAGTGCACGGGGCCACCCCGGGCACTCGGGGGTCACCACGGTGACCTGCTGGTCCGCCACGGAGCCGACCAGCAGGCCGGGATCCCGCGTCGACACCCCTTGCCACCGCCTCCGGTAGGCCTCCAGGCGCCCCTGCACCTCGGGGGTGCCGGCCGTGGCGGACCCCTGGACCAGCTCAAGAGCCCCCGGCGCACCGGCCGCTCTCACCAGCGCGCCCATCACCGGGTCCCCCGGTTCGCACACCTGGCTGAGCAGGATCCGGGCCGCCGTGTCCGGGCTGAGCCCGGTCATGCCGCACCGTGAGAGGGCACCGGTCCGCCGATCCGCAGCGCGAGTGCCTCCCCAACCTCAGCGACCCCGGGGCGGCCCCGTCCCGCCAGGTCGGCCAGGGTCCAGGCGACACGGAGCACGCGGTCGGCTCCGCGGGCGGTCAGCCGGCCCCGGGCCAGTGCGACCTCGACGAGCACGAGCGCCCGCGGCTCGGGACGCCAGTGCCGGCGCAGCTGGACCCCGGGCATCCCCGCCCGGGTCTGGTACCCGCTGTCGGCGAGCGCCCGCCGGGCGCGGTCGCGGGCCTCGGCCACCCGGGCAGCGACCAGCTGCGTGGGCTCGGCCACGCCAAGGTCGGCCAGCAGCTCGGACCGGGACGGTGCCCCCAGCTCCACCCGTAGGTCGACGCGGTCCAGCAGCGGTCCCGACAACCGGGCTAGATACCGACGCCGGGAGTCGGGGGTGCACGTGCACGCGGCCGCGGCGGCTCCGCAGGGACACGGGTTCGCCGCCAGCACGAGCTGGAACATCGCGGGGTAGACGACCGTGCCTTGAGCCCGGGACAGCACCACGCGCCCGGACTCCAGGGGCTGGCGTAGCCCATCGAGCGCAGGACGGGCAAACTCCGGCGCCTCGTCCAGGAACAGCACCCCGCGGTGGGCCAGCGAGCAGGCGCCGGGTCGGGCCAGCCCGCTGCCACCACCGACCAGGGCCGACACGGAGGCGGTGTGGTGGGGCGACGCGTAGGGAGCCCGGTCGACGAGCGGCCGGTCCGACGGGAGGGTGCCGGCCACCGAGTGGATCGCACTCACCTCGAGCGCCTCGTCACGACGTAACCGCGGCAGCAGCCCGGGCAACCTCTCGGCCAACATGGTCTTGCCGACGCCCGGAGGGCCCAGGAGGAACAGGTGGTGCCCACCGGCGGCGGCCACCTCCAGGGCTCGCCGGGCCACTGCCTGCCCGGCGACGTCAGCCAGGTCCGGGGGTGGGCCTGGCAGCGCCAACGGCTCCCCGGCCCCGTGACCCCAACCCGGCTCCGGCCCGCTCCGGTACCCGAGTGGCCCGGTCCACCGCTGACCGCGCAGACCGGCGACCAGTTCCCCGAGCGAACCGACCGTTCGAACCTCGAGGGAGTCGACCAGCTGCGCTTCGGCACCGTTTCCCGAGGGCACCACCACGGTGCCGAGCCCAGCGTGCGCCACGGCCAGCACGATGGGCAGCACGCCCGGGACAGGGCGCACCCTTCCGTCCAGCCCCAGCTCCCCGATCACGACCAGGTCCACCAGCGAGTCGGGAGGGACGGCGCCGGCGGCCGCCAGGACCGTGATGGCCACGGCGAGGTCATAGGCACTGCCGCGTTTCGGCACGCTGGCCGGTGAGAGGTTCAGGGTGATCCGCCGGGACGGACATGGTTCCCCGCTGTTGAGCACCGCGGCCCGGGCTCGGTCCCGCGACTCCACGACCGCCGTGTCCGGAAGGCCGACGATGGCAAACCCCGGTAGGCCATCGGTGATGTCCGCCTCGACGCGCACCAGTCGACCGTGGACCCCGGTCAGTGCCACCGCCCACGTCCGGGCCAGGGTCATCACACCACCCCACGCAGGTGCTCGACGTGGGCCGGGCCGGACGCGGGGCGCAGCACAGCGAGGACGTCGATGCGTATCTCGGCGGGGTGCACGTCGTGCTCCTGCACCCACCGCACCGCCAACCGCCGAAGCCGGGAACGCTTGCTGACGGTCACGGCCTCAGCCGGGGTGCCGTACGCGCGGCTGGTGCGGGTCTTGACCTCGCACACGACCAGGGCATCCCCCTCCCGGGCGACGATGTCCAGCTCTCCGAGCGAACACCGCCAGTTGCGCTCCAGGATCGCCAGGCCCTGGGCCACCAGGTACCGGGTGGCCACGTCCTCGCCGTACCGTCCGAGCTCCTGGTTGCGCCGTCGGGGTGCGGACGTCTGGGACTGGTCCACCACCACCACCTCCACGGCCGAGCGTGGCCGTGAGCGGTCGACCGGGCCAGCCGCAGACCGCTCCTGTGGACGGGGCGGACCCATCCGGGGAGTGTGTGGAACCGCCGGAGGGGCTGCGCCGGAGGGGCTGCGCGGGAGGAGCTACGCGGGACGTCGCGCCGGTCACCCGCCGAACCCTGAGCCCTTCGGCAGCTCCAGGTCTGACTTGGCGAGTTCTTCGACGTTCACGTCCTTGAACGTCACGACTCGCACATTCTTCACGAAACGCAGCGGGCGGTACATGTCCCACACCCAGGCGTCGGCCATCACGACCTCGAAGTACACCTCACCGCCCTCGGTGGATCGGGCCTGCAGGTCCACGGCGTTCGTCAGGTAGAAGCGGCGCTCGGTCTCCACCACGTAGGAGAAGAGGTTGACCACGTCCCGGTACTCCCGGTAGAGGGCCAGCTCCATCTCCGTCTCGTACTTCTCGAGGTCCTCGGCGCTCACACCCCTGGTCTCCTTCGCTGCCCATGCACAGGCCCGACCACCGGCGCCCCGGTCATTCTCGCGCGCCCCCGGCGTCCGGCGTGACCACCAGGCTCGGTAGTCGCCAGCTGCGCCGGTGCTCGGCACACGGCCCCCGCAGCCGCAGAGCCGCACGGTGGGCAGCGGTGCCGTACCCCTTGTTGTCTGCCCAGCCGTACGCCGGGTACTCCTGAGCCAGTGCGGACATCAGCCGGTCCCGCGTGGTCTTCGCCAGCACGCTGGCCGCAGCCACTGCCGCACACCGCCGGTCCGCGCGCACCAGCGGGGACACGCTCCACCCTCGCGGAACAGGTACCGCCGGGGTCAGCCAGTCCTGCCGTCCATCCAGGATGATCGCCTGGGGACGGCTGCTCAGCCCGGCCAGCGCACGCCCGGCGGCGATGCCCAGCGCGCAGGTCAGCCCGAGCCGGTCGACCTCGTCGGCCCGGGCATGACCGACCGACCAGTCCACCGCCCAGGCTGCCACGACCGGGGCCAGCTGGTCCCGCGACGACGCGGACAACAGCTTGCTGTCCCTGAGCCCCGTCGGTACCCCTGCCGCCACCGCGCTCACGTCGAGCACCACGACCCCGACGGTGACCGGCCCGGCCAACGCTCCGCGCCCCACCTCGTCGACCCCGGCGACCCGACAGTGGCCGGCCGCGAGCAAAGCGGCCTCGACCTGCAAGGTCGGGTCGCGGCTCAGTTCCACCACTCGAACGGCTCGTCGACGCACTGCCCCGCCAGGACCATCGGAGCCAGGGCGAGCAGCCGGCCCGGGTAGGTACGTTCCCGGGCCATCTGAAGG